>DATASX010000082.1 GCA_036269075.1 Sporichthyaceae bacterium | reverse complement strand
GGCGCACCACATTCGTCACTGGTCACAGGGCGGGCCGACGGACCTGACAAACACCGTCTTGTTGTGCGACCGGCACCACGACACCGTTCACCACCGCGGCTGGGAAGTCACAATCGCGGCAGACGGAAAACCCGAGTTCCGGCCCCCACCATGGTTGGACCCGCAGCGAAGACCCAGACGCAACCAGCACTGGCTCACCCAGACCGCACTGCACCTGCGCTGAGCCGTGCCTGGGAGGATCCTCTGGTGTCCGCTGAATCCTCCGCCCACCGTTCCGGTTTCGCTTGCCTGGTCGGGCGTCCGAACACCGGCAAGTCGACGCTGACCAACGCGTTGACCGGCGTGAAGGTTGCAATCACCTCCGACCGGCCGCAGACGACCCGGCACACCGTGCGGGGGATCGTCTCGCGCCCGGACGCGCAGTTGGTGCTGGTCGACACCCCTGGGTTCCATCGTCCGCGAACTCTGCTTGGGGAGCGGCTCAACGACCTGGTCCGCGCGACCATCGCCGAGGTCGACGTTCTCGGCATCTGCTTCCCGGCCGACGAGAAGATCGGCCCGGGTGACCGGTTCATCGTCGGCGAGATGGCGAGGGCGGCCCGGCGGGCCCCCGTGGTCGCGATCGTCACCAAGACCGACCGGGCCGGCCGTGAACAAGTTGCCGCGCAGCTGATGGCTGTCTCGCAACTGGGTACGCAGACCGGTGTGGAGTTCGCCGAGATAGTGCCGGTGTCCGCGGTCGCCGACGAGCAGATCGACCTGCTCACCGACCTGCTGATGGCGCGGCTGCCGGAAGGCCCGGTGCTGTACCCGGACGGCGAACTGACCGACTCCCCGGAGGAAGTGATGGTCGCCGAGCTGATCCGCGAGGCGGCCCTGGAGGGGGTCCGCGACGAACTTCCGCACTCGCTGGCGGTGGTGGTCGAGGAGATGATCCCGCGGCCGGACCGCCCCGAGCACTCGCCGCTGCTGGACGTCCGGGCCGAGGTCTACGTGGAACGCGACAGCCAGAAGGGCATCGTGATCGGCAAGGGCGGCGCCCGCTTGCGCGACGTCGGCACCCGGGCCCGGCAACAGATCGAGGCGTTGCTGGGCACGCCGGTGTATCTCGACCTGCACGTCCGAGTGGCGAAGGACTGGCAGCGCGACCCGAAACAACTACGGAAGCTGGGGTTCTGACGCAGAATCAGGAAGGGTAGAAATGACCGGAGCCACCCAGTGCGTCGTGGTCGGGGGAGGCCCCGCCGGGATCGTGTCCGCCCTTCTGCTGGCCCGGGCCGGCATAGCGGTCACGGTCTGCGAGAAGCACCCCGACTTCCTGCGCGACTTCCGCGGCGACACCGTGCACCCGTCGACCCTCGGTCTGCTCGACGAACTCGGGCTCTGGCAGAAGTTCGAGGAACTGCCGCACTCGAAGGTTCGTTACGCGGCGTTCCCTACCCCGGACGGCGAGATGCGGTTCGCGGACTTCGGCCGACTCCGGGTGCCGCACCCTTACGTGGCGCTGGTCCCGCAGTGGGACCTGCTCGACCTGCTGGCCGAGGCGGGACGCACCGAGCCGACTTTCACCCTGCGCATGTCCACCGAGGTGACCGGGCTGATCCGGGACGGCGAAACCGTGCGCGGTGTTCGACTGCGCGGCCCGGGTGGGGCGGAGGAGGAACTCCGCGCTGATCTGGTGATCGCCGCCGACGGACGCACCTCGATCGTGCGGCGCGAGGCCGGCTTGACGCCGCGGGAGTATCCGTGCCCGTTCGACGTCTGGTGGTTCCGCGTCTCCCGCCGCCCCGGCGAGAGCGACGGGATGATCGCCCCGCGCATGCGCGAACGGCAGTTCGCGATCGCGCTGCCGCGCGAGGGCTACTTCCAGATCGCATACCTGGGACCCAAGGGCCGCGACCTGCGCGCCGAGGGCGTCGAGAAGTTCCGGGCCGGAGTGGCTGCAGTCGTGCCGGAGGTTGCCGACCGGCTCGACGAACTGACCTCGATGGATGACGTCAAGATGCTCGACGTCCGACTGAACCGGCTCCCGGTCTGGCATCTCGACGGTCTGCTCTGCATCGGGGACGCTGCCCACGCGATGTCGCCGATCGGTGGCGTCGGCATCAACCTGGCCGTGCAGGACGCGGTCGCCGCGGCCCGCCTGCTCGCCGGACCATTGCGCCGCGGCCGCCCCGAGCCCACGGACCTGTCCCGCGTCCGCAGGCGCAGAATCCCGGCCACGATGGCGATCCAGGGCCTCCAGCGACTGCTGCACCGGACACTGATGCAGCCACTGATGGAGGGCAAGCTGACCGCCCCGCCTGCCCGGCTGATGACCCTGGTCCGGAAGTTCCCGGCCGTCTCCTGGCTCCCGGCCCGCCTGATCGGGCTCGGCCTGCGCCAGGAGCACGCGCCGGAATTCGCGCGGCGCTGAATTTGTCCCTGGACGCCTTCCGATCACGGTGCGGGACCGGCAAGGATGCAGACCAGCGTTTCAGTCACGACGAAAGGGACGGCAGATGGCCGTAAAGCACCCCAGCGACTTCCAGGTCCAGTGGGAAGAGAACTTCAACGCCAAGAACATCAAGGGCATCCTCGACCTCTACGGGCCCGAGTCGATCGTCGTCCCTGAGCCGGGTACGCACGTGCAGGGTCTGGCCGGCATCGAGGCCGCGATTCAGGGCTTCCTGGACATGCAGCCGGCCAGCGTGAGCATCGCCGAGTCCGCCGTGGTCATCAACGGCGACATTGCCGTCTCGTACTCACCGTGGACCGGCACCTTCACCGGCCCGGACGGGGAGTTCCCGCTCGAGGGCCTCGCGACCGTGGTCTTCCGGGACACCGGCGACGGCTGGGTGCCGGTCATCGACGACTTCTGGACCAAGGGCTGAGCCTGCCGACCGAAGGAATTACATTCGTCACCGCCGGCGCCGCGACCCCCGGGGGGCGCGGCGCCGTCGTGTATTCTCCAGGTGTGCTGACGGCGTTCCTCCTTCTTAGCCGCCGCGACGAGGCCCTCTAAGGGCCGGCTCCCTCGTCGCGGGGTTTCTGCTGCGCCTGCCGGACGCGCCCACGACGAGACTCAGGAGCCCCGATGCACCACCCACAGCAGCCCAGCGGTATGCCGATTCACCGCTACGCGCCTTACGTACCGGTCGCGCTGACCGACCGCACTTGGCCGGACAAGGTCATCACGCAGGCCCCGCGCTGGTGCGCGGTCGACCTGCGCGACGGCAACCAGGCCCTGATCGACCCGATGAGCCCGGCCCGTAAGACCCGCATGTTCGACCTGCTGGTCGGCATGGGTTTCAAGGAGATCGAGGTCGGCTTCCCGGCGGCCAGCCAGACCGACTTCGACTTCGTCCGTCAGTTGATCGAGGAAGACCGGATCCCGGACGACGTCACCATCCAGGTCCTCACCCAGGCCCGTGAGGAACTGATCACCCGGTCCTTCGAGTCGATCCGCGGCTCTCGGCAGGCCGTGGTCCACCTGTACAACTCGACGTCAACGCTGCAGCGCCGGGTGGTGTTCGGCCTGGACCGCGACGGCATCCGCGACATCGCCACCCAAGGCGCGCAGATCTGCCGCAAGCTCGTCGAGACGGTGCCCCAGACCGACGTCTACTTCGAGTACTCCCCGGAGTCCTACACCGGAACCGAGTTGGACTTCGCGGTCGACGTCTGCAACGCGGTCAACGACATCTGGCAGCCCAGCGTCGACCACAAGGTCGTCATCAACCTGCCCGCGACCGTCGAGATGGCGACGCCGAACATCTACGCCGACTCGATCGAGTGGATGCACCGCAACCTGGCCTACCGCGACGCGGTCGTGCTCTCGCTGCACCCGCACAACGACCGGGGCACCGCCGTGGCCGCGGCCGAGCTCGGCTACCTGGCCGGGGCCGATCGCATCGAGGGCTGCCTGTTCGGCAACGGCGAGCGCACCGGCAACGTCTGCCTGGCTACTTTGGGCCTGAACCTGTTCAGCCAGGGCGTCGACCCGCAGCTCGACTTCTCCGACATCGACGACATCCGGCGCACGGTCGAGTACTGCAACCAACTGCCGGTGCACGAGCGGCACCCGTACGGCGGCGACCTGGTGTACACCGCGTTCTCCGGCTCGCACCAGGACGCGATCAACAAGGGCTTCGACTGGATGGAACGTGACGCCGCGTCAGCCGGCGTCCCGGTCAAGGACTTCGGTTGGGCCGTCCCGTACCTGCCGATCGACCCGAGGGACGTCGGCCGCAGCTACGAGGCGGTCATCCGGGTCAATTCGCAGTCCGGCAAGGGCGGCGTCGCCTACATCATGAAGACCGAGTACCACATGGAGCTGCCGCGCCGGCTGCAGATCGAGTTCAGCCAGGTGATCCAGCGGCACACCGACACCGAGGGCGGCGAGGTCGGCCCGGAGGCGATGTACCAGATGTTCGCCGCCGAGTACCTCGCCGAGAACGGCCGGATCCGGCTGAACTCGCACCACACGTCCTCGGCCGCCGGTGAGCAGGACCAGCTGTCGGTGAACGTGTTCGTCGACGGCCAGGTGCAGGCCCTGGAGGGCTCCGGCAACGGACCGATCGCGGCCTTCACCGACGCGCTGTCCAAGGTCGGCGTCGACGTCCGCGTGCTCGACTACCACGAGCACGCGCTGAGCGCGGGTGGCGACGCCCGCGCCGCTGCCTACTTGGAGTGCGCGGTGGTCGGCCCCGACGGTCAGAGCGCCGTGGTGTGGGGCGTGGGCATAGACGCGAACATCGTGACCGCCTCGCTCAAGGCTGTGGTGTCGGCGATCAACCGGTAGATCGGGGGCGCCGACCTGGCCTCCATCAGGTCAGGTCGGCGTCACCACAGCGACCCCGTGGGCCTCGGCGGCCACGCCGAGTCGCTCGTCATAGGTGACGATCCCCTCCAGGTCATCCCCGATCGTCAGCGCGCCGGCCAGGTGCAGCGCGTCCAACGACCTCAGAATCGCCGGATCCAGTTCTTCCGCCCGCTCGCAGAGCTGCGTCGTCAGCTGCAGGAGCGTCACGCCGTCAAGACGTTGCCTGGTCGCTCGCAGCGCGCGCGGCGAGTGCCTGCGCGCGGTGCGCAGTGCCTCGATGCGCAAAAGGTCGGTGGCGAACACGTCGGGGTCGGCGTCCTGCGCCCACTCGCGCATCGCGGCGGAGTGATCCTCGGCGACGACCAGCTTCAGGAATGCCGAGGTGTCCAGGTAGAACGCCACCTCACCGCTCGCTGTCCCGCGCCTGCGCGAGCAGTTGGCCCAGCGACGGTGCGCCGGGCGGTGCCGACACGGGTTGCGGAAGATCGCGCAACCTGCGCCGGGCCGGTCGAGCCAGACCCGCCGACACCAGCGCGGTCAAGCGGTCCGACGCCAGTGGGATGAGCGCGGCCACCGGTCGCCCCCGGTCGGTGATCTCCACGACCTCGCCCGCGACCGCTCGCGAAACGACGGCGGACGCATGCTGCTGCAGCGCGCGGATTCCCACCGAATCACCCATGTGCGTCAATGTAGCACCTACTGCCAGTCCGTCGGTTGAGCTTGCGCCAGTGCTTGCCTGCTCTCTCGTTGGTCAACCTTTCGACCGATCTTGGAACCATCCGTCCGGTTGATCCGTCGAAGTGGCGAAACCTCCACTTCGAACGGGGATTGATGGGTTACGTGGAGAATGTGCGGCGCCGTAGGCGGCGTCGGTTGGTGGTGGCGGCGTTGGTCTCGGCGTCCGTGTTGTCCTCGGGGACGGCCTGGGGCGAGGAGACGGACGAGGCCGATCCGACCTTGCTGGCCGGGCAACTGGCCGACACGACCGGTCAGGTGTTGTCCGGGGCAAGCGTGCTGGTGTCGGCCTGGCCGCGGAATGAAGCGGTGCACCGGTTGCCGATCGGCGGCGAGTTCGACCTGACGCCGCTGGGCCGGACCGTCACCGACGGCGCCGGTCGGTACCGACTGGTCGCGCCGCCGGTGGCCGCCGCGCTCAGCGGCGAGAACGGCCTGGACCTGCAGTTGGACGTGTTCCGAGACGGTCGGCACTGGACGTGGCTGACACAGGTCGTGCCCGGTCGAGGGGGCTGGGCACGAGCGGTCGCCGGGTCAACGGCGCAGGTAGCGAGCCACGCACTCGACGTGGTCCTGGACCCGGCCGGCGGCGAGCAGTTGCTCGGCGCGCTGCCTGCCTCCGGTCGGTCCGCCGTCGCCGATCGCTCGTTCCGCTGGTGCCCGCGCTATCGGAAGGTCGACACCAAGGTCGTGCCGGAGACCGTGGCGACCGCGATCGTGCGCAACGGTGCCGTCGGGCATGTCACCTACACCAGCGAGGCCCGCACGGAGAGCACCACCGGGGTCTCCTACGACGGCGGGATGAGCTTCAACGTCTCAGGCACTCGCACGCGGGTCTCGCACCTGGACGCGCAGTGGGCGCCGATCACCTCGGGACCGGGCCGGACCGTGGCCCGCGATTACATCGTGGGGTGGGAGCACACGGTGCTGCGGCAGGAGTGCCTGGGTCTGCGTGGCGGTTGGCGCGACGGGCCGCAGGTCGTCACCTCGGCCGATCGGGCCAGCGGTTACGCGCTCGATCCGGACTCCCGGCATCCGGTCGACTGGGACTGCGCCGACCCACGTCGCAGCCAGCCCGCCAGTGCGGTGGTCGCCACGGAGTCCGAGCGCGCCCACACCTACGACGGCGACTTCAGCTTCGCGCCTATTGGCCTGGGCAGACTGACCGGCCGGGCCACCAGCGGTTACAGCAAGGACGCGAAGGTGGAGTACGACTTCAGCCGCGAGAACCCGGGCATGTGGTGCGGCGACACCGGATTCCCCACGGACCCGGGCCAACTGGTCCAAGCGGTGGCGGGATGAACGATCAGCTTCGGTCGAGCGCCAGCACCGGGATCGTGCGGATCCCAGCGGTCTTCTGCTCGTACTCCGCGAACCCGGGCATCGCAGCCACCTGGTTCGCGTAGATCCGATCGCGCTCAGCGCCGGTGAGCTCGCTGACCTTCACCACGAAGGTCTCGTCGCCCACCTCGACCGTGGCTGAGCCGGCGGCGGTCAGGTTGCGGTACCACTGCGGGTGCTCCGGCGCACCCGCCGCGGAGGCGATGACGTACATGCGGCCGTCGGCCGCCGGCTGGTAGACCAGCGGTGTCTCGAACGTCTTGCCGGACGACCGCCCGACGTGGTGGACGATGATCATGGGCGCCCCCGCGAACGGGCCCCCGACCTGGCCGTCGTTGGCGCGGAACTCGGTCATGATGCCGCGGTTCCACTCTGCGTAATCGCTCATGAGGAATCCAACCGCAGGACGCGACCGCAGATTCCACGGCCGCCTCACTGTCGGTGTCGGTGCGCTGAGGAACAATGCCGGTGTGAGCTACTACCGTGACAACGGGGTCGTCCTGCGCACCCAAAAACTGGGTGAGGCGGACCGGATCGTCACGTTGCTGATGCGTCGCCACGGCCGGGTCCGACTGGTCGCCAAAGGCGTGCGGCGCACCTCGTCCCGGTTCGGTGCCCGCCTGGAGCCGTTCAGCCACGTCGACATCCAGTGCGTGACGGGCCGGTCGTTGGACATCGCCACCCAGGTCGTGACGTTGGACCCGTTCGGCGGCATGCTGTCCCGCGACTACGCGCGGTGGACTGCCGGTTCGGCGATGCTCGAGGCGGCCGAGAGGTTCGCCGAGAACGAGGGCGAACCGGCGTTGCGGCAGTACCTCCTGCTGGTCGGTGGGCTGCGGGCGTTGGCGCAGACCCCGCGCGACCCGGTGCTCGTGCTCGACGCTTTCCTGATCCGGTCGCTGGCACTCGGCGGCTACGCGCCGAGCTTCGACGCGTGTGCGGGTTGCGGGGCGCTCGGTCCGCACCGGTTCTTCACGATCCCCGGGGGCGGGGCGACCTGCGCCGCGTGCCGGCCGGCGGCCTGCGCGGCGCCCGGAGCCGACACGCTGATGCTGTTGTCCGCACTGCTGAACGGCGACTGGGACACCGCCGAGGCGGCCGAGGGCCGGGCCCGACGCGAGGCCAGCGGGTTGGTGGCGGCGTACCTGCAGTGGCACCTCGAGCGGGGGCTGCGGTCGCTGCGGCACGTCGAGCGCGACGGGCAGTTGGAACCGGGCGCGGCGCAGGCATGAGCCGGCAACACGAGCGAGGAGCACAAGCGAAAACCATGCGCAGCTACGCGGCCCCACCACCGCACCCGTCCGGGGCCCGGCCGCCGCAGGTGCCCACGGATCTGATCCCCCGTCACGTCGCCATCGTCATGGACGGCAACGGCCGGTGGGCCAAGGCCCGAGGCCTACCCCGGACCGCCGGTCATCAAGCCGGCGAGACGGCCCTGCTGGATGTGATCCGCGGCGGCATCGAGATCGGCGTCGAGTGCATCTCCGCGTACGCGTTCTCCACCGAGAACTGGAAGCGCACCCCGGACGAGGTCCGCTTCCTGATGGGCTTCAACCGCGACGTCATCCACCGGCGGCGCGAGGAACTCGACGCGATGGGCGTCCGGGTGCGCTGGGCCGGTCGGCGCCCGAAGCTGTGGCGCAGCGTCATCTCCGAGCTGGAGCACGCCGAGGAACGCACCCGCGACAACGACAAGATCACGCTGCAGTTCTGCGTGAACTACGGCGGGCGGGCCGAGATCGCCGACGCGGCAAAGGCGATGGCAGCCGACGTCGCGGCCGGACGACTGAAGCCGGACCGCATCAACGAGACCGTCTTCGCCCGTTACCTCGACGAGCCGGACCTGCCCGACGTCGACCTGTTCGTCCGCAGCTCGGGGGAGCAGCGCACCTCGAATTTCCTGATCTGGCAGAGCGCTTACGCCGAGATGGTGTTCCTCGACACGTTGTGGCCGGATTTCGACCGCCGGCACCTGTGGCATGCGATCGAGCTCTACGCCTCCCGCGACCGCCGCTACGGAGGCGCGATTCCCAACTCGGAAAACAATCTGACATAGCGTCAGAAAAAAGGCCAGACAGGGCTGGATATTCAGTTACCTAAGCAATCCTGAGATAGTTCCGACATTGTGTGCAGAGCCGCGTGTCGGTCACGTTTGGACAACGCCTCGCCTGCCTAGCCTCCGGTTGTAGGACAAGCGCGGGAGGGCCAAGAAGTGACACCGGAAAGCGGGCGAGATGTTCGCCGCCCGTGCGGTCACCGGCAGTCGGTGGCAGGCCGCCGTGCGCGGCCGGCCACCGGCCTGCTTCTCGTCGCCGTGATGACGACGATGCTTGCGATCGGGCAGGGCTCGGCTGGGGCTGGTAACCCCTCCGCTGCCGTTCTCGACGCGGCTCTGGCCCCCATCCCGCAGCCGAAATCCGCTGCCACGGATTCGGTGTCCCGTTCGGCGCGGGGTCGACCGCCGGCCGTCCGTGCCACACGGTCGGCCCCCGCCCCCGGGGCAGCCCAGATCCTGCCGCACGGGACCGTCGACCGGGTCGACCTCGCCCCCGGCGACGCCCAGGCGGACGCCGGAATCCTCGACCGACCCTCGATCAGCGCCGACGGCCGCTACGTCGCGTTCGCCACGCTGGCCAAGAACCTCGGCGCCTCCGGTGTCCGACGGTCCCAGGTGCTCGTCCGCGACCGGCAGAGAAGAACCACGACGCTGGTCAGCGCCACGCCCTCCGGTGCGCCCGGCGGACAGGCCAGCACCGGGCCGGCGATCTCGGCCGACGGCCACTACGTCGCCTTCGAGTCCTACGCCACCGACCTCGTGCCCCAACCGACCCGGCCCGGGGTCGGCCACGTCTACCTGCGCGACCTGCGGACCGGACGTACCACCCTGCTGACCGCCGGCCCCGGTGTCGCCGCCGACGACGACAGCGGTTCGGTCAGCATCGACTCCGCCGGCGACCGGGTGGCGTTCGACTCCCGGGCCGGGAACCTCGTGGCCGGCCACAACGACGACACCCACCGGGGCGAGGTGTACGTCTGGGACCGCAACGGCGGTGGCGTCCGCCAGATCTCCCTCGATCCCACCGGCGGCCCGTTGGCGGCCGGCAGCGCGGGCCCGTCGATCAGCGCCGACGGCAACAAGGTCGCGTTCGTGGAGGCCGGCACCCGCGGTGGTACCTGCGAGGACGCCTACGTGAAGGACCTGGTCACCGGTCTGGGCACGGTGGCCAGCGTGGCCACCGACTCCGCGGGCGGCTGCGGGCACATCGAGGACGTGGCGATGTCCGGCGACGGCAAGCACCTGGCGTTCGCCACGAGTTGGCCGCTGTCGTCCGCCGACCACGACTTAACCCCGGACGTCTATGTGCGCGACCTGACCGCGAACACCACCACGCTGGTCAGCGAGCGGAAACTGCCCGGCCTGCTCGACGAGCGCGGCGCCAGTTACGGTGCCTCGCTGAGCTACGACGGCCGCTGGGTGGCCTTCACCTCCTTCGCCGACGACCTGGGCGCCGGCCACGTGGCGCGGACCGACAGCGCCTACCTGAAGGACATGCGGACCGGCGCGATCCGGATGATCGCCGCGGTGCCCGGCCACCCGTTCCCCGGCGGTTCGAGCTTCGGGGTCTTCCTCACCCCGGACGCCGCGCACGTGGTCTTCGCCTCCGCGGCGGAGAACCTCGTCCCGGCCGACAACAACCACGCCGGCGACGCGTTCGTGATCGACTGGTCCGGTCCGGCCTACCCGGCGGCGCAGACCCCGGTGACCGCGCCGCTGGTCCCGCCGCACACCCAGATCGACGTCGGCCCGGTGGGCAAGGTCGCGGCCGGACTGCAGCGGTTCGTGCTCACCTCCGACACGGCCCCGACCTGGTTCCAGTGCAGGTTCGACGCCGGGCGGTGGCACCGCTGCGGCAGCACGGTCACCTGGAACGCCAGGCCGGGCAAGCACCGGTTGTGGGCCCGCGCGGTGGACTCGGCCGGGCACGTCGACCCGGCGCCGGCCTCGCGGGTGTTCGAGGTCGGCTGAGACACGCTTTAGCAGTCGGCGCAGCGGCCGAAGATCTCCATCGTGTGGCTGACCTCGGTGAATCCGTGTTCGGCGGCGACCCGGTCGGCCCACTGCTCCACGGCCGGTCCCTCGACCTCGACGGCTCGGCCGCACACTCGGCAGACCAGGTGGTGATGGTGTCCGCGGCTGCAGCGGCGGTAGACGGACTCACCGTCGTCGGTGCGCAGCATGTCGACCTCGCCGACCTCCGCGAAGCTCTGCAACGTGCGGTAAACGGTGGTCAGCCCGACGTTCTCGCCGCGGCGGCGCAGCAGGTCGTGCAGTTCCTGGGCGCTGCGGAAGTCGGTGACCGAGTCCAGCGCCGCGGAGACGGCTGCGCGCTGCCGGGTAGTCCGCTGCATGCCGACGGTGCCCTCGCTCATGCTGCCTCCTGCACCATCGGCGCGACCACGATGCTGAACTTGTTGGCAATCGTTGTCAATTCCAACAGCTCGCTCAGACGGCCTTGAGCACCCCGACGACCGCGATCCCCAGCACCACGATCGCCCGGATCATCCGGCCGCGCGGCGGCGTGACCGGCCAGAAGGCGACCAGCAGCCAGCCCAGTACGCCGGCCACTGCCAGCAGCAGGACCATGCCCACGATCCCGCCCGTGATCAGGCCGATCAGCAGCAGGATCGCCGAAGTCACCGGCAGCACGAACTTGGGCAGCCCGAGCAGCAGGGCCAGGCCGGTCGCCGTGGAGACGGCAACGCGGTTGGCCACCGCTTCGGCGGGCACGACGTTCTTCGGCCGGCTCGGCGGCCGGCTCGGTGGTCGCCTGGGCGGTCGGCTGGACATGGGCACATCCTGCCGGCGTCGATGCGGAGCAGGCAGCTGCGGGTGAGTGACGGCATGGCAGGCTGTCCCGGTGCTGCTGGTCGCCCGCCTGGAGAAAGTCACCGACTCCGCTGCCCTGGCGGCTGACGCCCAGGTGGCGTTCGCGGCGCTGGCGACCCGTCCGGGCTGGGTGGGCGGACGTCTCGGGCAGGCGGTGGACGATCCGGAGTGCTGGGTGCTCACGGCCGAGTGGACCGACGTGGGAAGTGGGCGTCGCGGGCTGACCGCGAGCATGATCCGCGCCGCCGTGATGCCCCTGACGTCGCGTTTCGCCGACGAGCCGTGCACTTTCGAAATCATCACCCGTGTGTGAAAGAACATGATCCATTTCCGACGGGTCGACAAACGTGAGAGTCAAGACAACTGACGCTCCGTCAGAAACGCCGACAGGGGTGTCGGCAGGCTCGATCCGACGGTAAGGTGCTGCCTCCACCGCCATAGCGCCTCGGAGTCCGCCTCTTGTCTCCCGACCGAATCGACGAGATCGTCGGGCTGAGCAAGCGGCGCGGCTTCGGATATCCGTCTGCCGAGATCTACCCCGAATCCGGTCCGGCCGGTATGGGCGTCGAGGTGTTCGCCTCCGCCTGGGACCTCGGGCCGCTGGGTGTGGAGCTCAAGGAGAACATCAAGCGGCAGTGGTGGAAGGTCTGCGTCCGCAGCCGTGAGGACGTCGTCGGGATGGAGTCCGCGGTCATCGCGGCGCCCGCGATGTGGCGGGCCGCGGAGCGGCCGGACGGGCGGCGGATCGCGCTGATCCAGTGCCAGGTGTGCCGACAACGCGTGCGGATCGGCCTGCCCGTCCCGGACAGTCGGGCGCTGGCCGAGATTCGCTGCCCGCACTGCGGCAGTGTCGGGACCTTCGGTGAGCCGCAGGTGCTCGAGGTCGGCGTGCACGCGCGGACCACCATGCCGGACGGCCAGCAGGCGATGCACTTCCTGCGGCACGACCCCATCCAGGGCATCCTGGTCAACTTCGCCAACATCATGCGGTCGGCGCGCCGGCAACCGCCCTTCGGGGTCGCCCAGATCGGTCGCTCGTTCCGCAACGCCGTCGCCACCGACCAGGGCTTTCGCACCAACGAGTTCGAGCAGATGGGCATGGCGTACTTCGTCCAACCCGGTACTGACGCGCACTGGCACCGGTACTGGATCGAGCAGCGCTGGAACTGGTACATCGACCTGGGCCTGCCTGAGCAGGATCTGCGTCGCGTCGAGCGGGACGTCGATCCGCGCGCCGGCGCCACCGCCCGGGCCACCGACATCGAGTTCCGCTACGGGCTGTCGGATGCCACGTGGGGCAAGTTGGAGGCGCTGGCCAACCGCAACGACGCCGACCTGCTGGCACACAGTCGAGCCTCCGGCGTCGACCTGAGCTGCTACGACCAGCGCACGGGCCTGCGGTGGATGCCGTACGTCATCACCCCGACCGCCGGGCTGAACCGCTGTCTGCTGGCTTTCCTGGCCTCGGCGATGTCCGAGGACTTCGCGCCGGACGCCAACGGGGTGGCCAAGCCGCGCAGCGTGCTGCGACTGGACCACCGGCTGTCCCCGGTCAAGGTCGCTGTGCTCCCGCTGTCGCGCAACCCGGAGCTCTCACCAGCCGCCCGCGACCTGGCCGCGGCGCTGCGCCAGGACTGGACCGTCGAGTTCGACGACTCCGGCGCGATCGGCCGGCGATACCGCCGGCAGGACGAGATCGGGACGCCGTTCTGCGTGACCCTGGACTTCTCCGGCCTGGCCGACCACACGGTCACCGTCCGGGAACGTGACACCATGAAGCAGGACCGGGTCTCGCTGGACCGGCTCCAGTCCTATCTCGCCGAGCGACTGCGCGGTTGCTACTGAGCCCATCGGCAGGCCGGCCGGTAAGCCCTTCGGAGGACCGCCTGCCATGACCGTCGTACCGGCCGCCGCGCTGCGCCTGGGGGCGCACGAGGTGTGGCCTCCGGTCGTGCTGGCCCCGATGGCCGGGATCACCAACCGTGCGTTCCGTTCGCTGTGCCGCGACGCCGCGACTGACTCCATCTTCTGTGGGTGTCCGCGCCCTTCGGAGGGGTCGGAAGGGCGCGGACACGCACAGAAGATGGGTGTTTCCGGGGGGTCGGCCGCGCCCGGGCTCTACGTCAACGAGATGGTCACCGCCCGTGGCCTGGTCGAACGCGACCGCACGACCTGGGCGATGGTCGGGTTCGGGGCGCAGGAGCAGCCCCGCAGCCTGCAGCTCTACGGCACCGACGAGGCCTCGATCGGCGCCGCGGTCCGGTTGGTGGTCGCCGAGGACCTCGCCGACCATGTCGACCTCAACTTCGGCTGCCCGGTGGCGAAAGTCACCCGCAAGGGCGGCGGGGCGGCCTTGCCGTTCAAACGCAAGCTGTTCACCCGGGTCGTGCGGGCGGCCGTGGCCGGGGCCGACGGGCGGATCCCGGTCACGGTGAAGATGCGGCTGGGCATCGACGACGAGCACCTGACGTACCTCGACGCGGGTCGGATCGCCGCTGCCGAGGGTGTGAGCTGGGTCGCGCTGCACGCCCGGACCGCGGCCCAGCACTACTCCGGAACCGCGGACTGGTCGGCGATCGCGCGTCTGAAAGAGGCCCTCGACGTCCCGGTGCTGGGCAACGGCGACGTCTGGGAGGCGGCCGATGCGGTCGCGATGATGGCTTCGACGGGCTGCGACGGGGTAGTCGTGGGGCGCGGATGTCTGGGAAGGCCCTGGCTGTTCGGCAATCTCGCCGCCGTCCTGGGCGGTGAGTCGGACCCTGGGCATCCGGGGTTGGAGCAGGTTGTCGCCACGCTGCGGCGGCACGCTGCGCTGATGGCTGCTGACGCCGTGGGTGAGGGCCGCAGCCCATCCGCTGCGGAGCTGTGGGCCTGCCGGGAGATCCGCAAACACATCGCCTGGTACCTGAAGGGGTTCGCCGTGGGTCCCCAGATCCGTAGTTCGCTGGGCCTGGTCGACTCGTTGTCCGAGTTGGACAGCCTGCTCGACCGCCTGGACACCGGACAGCCGTTCCCGGCGGACGCCGTCGGAGTGCCGCGCGGCCGGACCGGCTCGCCGCGGCAGGTGGCGTTGCCCGACGGGTGGCTGAGCGACGCCTTCGCCGACGCGGTCGTCCCCGACGAGACGGGACTGGCGCCGACCTCGGGCGGCTGATTCGGGACCACCCCTTTCATTCCAATTTGGGCACGTGTCGCGCTCCTCAGCTCCTGACGGCTCAGTTGTGGGCAGAAACCCGAAAGAATCCCCCCGGGGATCGCGTCCGTGCGACCGAGAGGAATCACATCGATGGCAGTTGCGGAGCCGACCGCCGAGACGGATCCGGTCGTTGTAGTCGGCGCCGGGCCCGCGGGTCTCACCGCGGCCCTGGAGCTGGTACGACGCGGCCGTCAGGTCGTCGTCCTGGAGGCGACGGACCAGGTCGGTGGCATCAGCCGGACCGAGATGCGGGACGGATGGCGCTTCGACATCGGCGGCCACCGGTTCTTCACCAAGGTCCCTGAGGTCGAGCAGTTCTGGCACGAGGTGCTGCCGGACGAGGACTTCCTCCAACGTCCCCGGATGAGCCGGATCCTGTACGGGGGCAAGCTCTTCGACTACCCGCTGAAGGCGGGCAACGCGCTGAAGGGCCTCGGCATCCTCGAGGCCATCCGCTGCGTGCTGTCCTACGTGTGGGTCCGCGTGCACCCGCCGAAGGACCAGTCGAACTTCGAGGGCTGGGTCGCGGCGCGGTTCGGCTGGCGGCTCTACCGAATCTTCTTCAAGACCTACACCGAGAAGCTCTGGGGCATCCCGGGCACCGAGATCCAGGCGGACTGGGCGGCCCAACGCATCAAGAACCTGTCCCTGTTCGGCGCGATCAAGAACGCGATCCTGCAGCCGAAGGGCCAGACCGAGATCACCACGCTCATCGACCGTTTCCAGTACCCGAAGTACGGGCCCGGGATGATGTGGGAGAAGTGCCGCGACCTCGTCGTGGAGGCCGGCGGCCAGGTGTTGATGGAGACCCCGGTGGTCGCCCTGCACCGCGAGGGCGACCGGGTGCGGGCCGTGACGGTCCTGCGCGAGGGCCGCGAGCAGCTCCTCGAGTGCAGCCACGTGATCTCCTCGATGCCGCTCTCGCAGCTGGTCCTGTCGATGGACCCCAAGGCCCCGAAGGACGTGGCCGACGCCGCCAACGGGCTGGGTTACCGCGACTTCGTCACCGTCGCCCTGGTCGTCCCGGAGTCGGCCGGCTTCCCGGACAACTGGATCTACATCCACACCCCGGGCGTGAAGGTGGGCCGGATCCAGAACTACGGCTCCTGGTCGCCGTACCTGGTCAAGGACGGCCGCACCTGCCTCGGCCTGGAGTACTTCGTCAACGAGGGCGACGGCACCTGGACCGCCTCCGACGAGGAGCTGATCGCGCTGGCCAAGCGCGAACTGGCCCAGCTCGGGCTGATCAAGGGCGCCGCCGTCGAGGCCGGCTACGTGGTCCGGGTCCCGAAGGCGTACCCGATCTACGACGAGGGCTACGACCGCCGCGTCGACGTGATCCGCGACTGGCTGGCCGCACAGACGCTGAACGTGCAGGCCACCGGCCGCAACGGCATGCACCGCTACAACAACCAGGACCACTCGATGGTCACCGCCATGTACGCGGTCGACAACATCTGTGCCCCCGAGAATGAACCCTGGCCGCGCGACCTGTGGTCGGTGAACGTCGAGGAGGAGTACCACGAGGAGAAGCGGTCCGACGGGTCCGGCGGAGGCACGGGCACCGGGGGCACCGGGCGGTCCGCGCCGGTTCTGCCCGCCCGCGTGACCGATGCCTGGAAGCGTGCCCGGGCGGCCGAGGTGAACAACCCCCGAGCTGATCGAGTCTCTGCGAGCCGGTAGCCGATCGTGAGCCTGTTGACCACGCCGGTCCGCGCCGCGGGCCTGCCTGACGTAGCGTCAGAGAGCCGCCGCGAGCGGGTCCTTCGGCGACCCGCCGTGCTGGTCGGTGTGGTCGTGGCGCTCGGTGTCGGGTTGCGGCTGTGGTCGTTCTCGGCTCTCTGGCTCGACGAGTCACAGACCGTCGCGTTCGCCCGGATGCCGCTGTCCGACCTCCCCGACGCGCTGCGCACCGACGGCGCCCCGCCGCTGTATTACGTGCTGCTGCACTTCTGGATGCAGGTGTTCGGCCACGGCGTCTGGGCCATCCGCTCGATGTCGATGCTCGCCTCGATCGCGGCCTTGCCGCTGTCCTGGCGGGTCACCCGGCGGCTGGGCGGTTCCCGGGAACTGGCCGCGGTGGTCCTGCTGCTGCTGTCCTCCAGCCCGTGGGCGATCCGGTACTCCGGCGAGGCCCGGATGTACTCGCTGGTGTTCCTCGAGGTCCTGCTCGGGGTGCTCGCCCTCGAGCGGCTGCGGCGACTGGACGACACCGCGAGCCTGCTGGCGGTCGGCGCGCTGACCGCGGCCCTGCTCTACACCCACTACTGGACCCTGTTCCTGGTGGTCAACGCGGCCGCGTTCCTGCTCGTGGTGGCCTGGCGCCGCCCGATGGAACGGCGCTTCGTGACCCGCGCCCTGACGGCTGGTGCCTGTGGCGCGCTGGCCTACCTGCCGTGGGTGCCCTCGATGCTCTGGCAGTCGCGGCACACCGCGGCGCCCTGGGCCGACACCCCCGACCTCGGCACGCTGGCTGAGCTGCCGATCGACTGGTTCGGCGGCACGGGGCCGGCTGGGATGTGCGCGGGGCTGCTGGTCTCGCCGCTGCTGTTCGTGGCCGTGTTCGGCCGTCGGACGTCCTCGGGGGCGCTGCTGTTCTCCGGGCGACCGGCGCTGCGCAGCGGCCTGCTCGCGGCCTTGCTCGTCGCGACGCTGCTGACCGGGCTGACCTCGGCGGTTGTCTCCGGCAGCGCGGTCGCCATCCGCTACACCGCGGTCGTTGTGCCGGTGTTCATCCTGCTGCTCGCGATCGGGGTGACCCGGCTGCCGCGGCAGGCCGGCCACGCCGCGCTGGCCGTCCTGGTGGCGATCGGGCTTTCCGGCGGCTTGACCGCGGCGACCACCCCGCACACCCAGGCCGACCAGGTGGCCGACGTCCTCAACAAGCACGCCGGCTACGGCGACCTGATCGTCTACTGCCCGGACCAGTTGGCGCCGTCGATCGAGGCCCGTCTGGACGTCGTCGGGGTCAACCGCGTCGAGCTGCCCGCGGAGAAGAATCCCGCGGTCGTCGACTGGACCGACTACATGTCGCGATTGTCCGACTTCAACCCGCAGAACACCGCGCGTTCGATCGTCTCCTACCTCAAGACCCAGTTCGACGCCTCGGTGTGGTTCATCAACGGCTGGGGCTACCGCACGCACGTCTCGGTCTGCGGCCCGTTGCGCGACCGGTTGGTCGCGATGCTGGGCGCCCCGACGTTGATGCACGACGGCCTCGACCGCGGCTACGAGAAGTCGGTCCTGGAGCGCTTCTCCCCGCCCAAGCGCTGAGTCCGGGCGTCAGTAGGCCCCGCCCGGCCCGCTACAACGACCGTCAGGCCGAACGGGTGACCCCGAACCTGGGCTGGGTAGGGTTGGCGGGTCAATCAGGTCGCGATACCCGGTGGGGTATCCGGGGAGGCAGGAAAGCCAGTGCCGAAGTTCGTGTACGACTTCACCGAGGGCAACCGCGACCTGAAGGACCTGCTCGGCGGCAAGGGCGCGAACCTCGCCGAGATGACCAACCTCGGCCTGCCGGTACCACCGGGATTCGTCATCACGACCGAGGCCTGCAAGGCCTACCTCGTCACCGGCTCCGCGCCCGACCAGCTGTCGGAGCAGGTCACCGAGTATCTGCGCGCGCTCGAGGCGAAGATGGGCAAGGCGCTCGGTGCGGCCGATGACCCGCTGCTCGTCTCCGTGCGTTCCGGTGCCAAGTTCTCGATGCCCGGGATGATGGAGACCGTCCTGAACATCGGCCTGAACGACGAGTCGGTGGCGGGCCTGGCCAAGCAGTCCGGCAACGACCGCTTCGCCTGGGACTCCTACCGCCGCCTGCTGCAGATGTTCGGCAAAACCGTGCTGGGCATCGAGGGCGAGCACTTCGAGGACGCCATCGACGCCGCCAAGCGGGCCAAGAACACCACCGCGGACCTGGACCTCGACGCCGAGGACCTGCGCGTGCTGGTGGACGGCTTCAAGGGGATCATCCGGCACCACGCCGGCCGCGAGTTCCCGCAGGACCCGCGGGAGCAGATGGACCTGGCGGTCAAGGCGGTCTTCGACTCCTGGAACGCGCCGCGCGCGATCCTCTACCGCCGCCAGGAGCGCATCCCGGCCGACCTCGGCACCGCGGTCAACGTCTGCACGATGGTGTTCGGCAACCTCGGCATGGACTCCGGCACCGGTGTTGCGTTCACCCGCGACCCGGGCTCCGGCGCGCAGGGACTTTACGGCGACTACCTGGCCAACGCCCAGGGCGAGGACGTCGTGGCCGGCATCCGGAACACGCTGCCGCTGCAGGACCTGGAGAAGCTCGACAAGAGGTCGTTCGACGAGCTGATGGCCATCATGGCCAAGCTGGAGAATCACTACCGCGACCTGTGCGACATCGAGTTCACCATCGAGCGGGGCAAGCTCTGGATGCTGCAGACCCGCGTCGGCAAGCGCACCGCCGGCGCCGCGTTCCGAATCGCCACCCAGCTGGTCGACCAGGGCCTGATCGACCTCGACGAGGCCCTGCAGCGGGTGACGGGGGCTCAGCTGACGCAGCTGATGTTCCCGCGCTTCGACGAGAGCGGTAAGCCCAAGCGGCTCACCAAGGGCATGAACGCCTCGCCCGGCGCAGCCGTGGGCAAGGCGGTCTTCTCCTCGCGCGACGCCGTGGCCTGGGCCGAGCGTGGCGAGGCCGTGATCCTGGTTCGTCGGGAGACCAACCCCGACGACCTCGAGGGCATGATCGCCGCTCGCGGCATTCTGACCTCCCGCGGTGGCAAGACCTCCCACGCGGCTGTGGTCGCCCGCGGCATGGGCAAGACCTGCGTCTGCGGCGCCGAGGAACTCGACGTCGACACCCGCGCGAAGACCATCACCGTCGGTGGTCAGGTGATCCGCGAGGGCGACGTGCTCTCGATCGACGGCTCCTCAGGCGCGGTGTATCTCGGCGAGGTCCCCGTCATGCCCTCGCCCGTGGTCGAGTACTTCGAGGGCCGCCTGAAGCCGGACTCCGCGGACGCCGACGACCTGGTCAAGGCCGTGCACCGGCTGATCGGCCACGCCGACGCCGCCCGCAAGTTGAAGATCCGCACCAATGCCGACACCCCGGAGGACTCGGCCCGGGCCCGGCGCATGGGCGCAGAGGGTATCGGCCTGTGCCGCACCGAGCACATGTTCCTCGGCGACCGGGCTGCCCACGTCGAGAAGCTGATCCTGGCCACCAACGATGACGAGCGCGAGTCGGCCCTGGAGGCCCTGGAACCCCTGCAGAAGCAGGACTTCCTGGAGATCTTCGAGGCGATGGACGGCCTGCCGGTCACCGTCCGGCTGATCGACCCGCCGCTGCACGAGTTCCTGCCGAACCTGACCGAGCTCGCGGTGAAGGTGGCCGTGGCCGAGGCCAAGGGCGAGGATCCGGGCCACGACAAGGAACTGCTGGCCGCGGTCAACCGGCTGCACGAGTCCAACCCGATGCTCGGGTTGCGGGGCGTGCGACTCGGCGTAGTCATCCCGGGTCTGTTCGCCATGCAGGTCCGCGCGATCGCCGAAGCGGCCGCGGAGCGCAAGGCCGCCGGTGGCAACCCGTTGCCGGAGGTCATGATCCCGCTGGTGGGCGCGGTGCAGGAGCTGGAGCTGGTGCGTGATGAGGCGGTCGGCGTGATCGCCGATGTCGTCTCCTCGTCCGGACAGTCCCTGGACATCCCGATCGGCACGATGATCGAGCTGCCGCGGGCCGCGCTGACCGCGGATCAGATCGCCGAGGCCGCCGACTTCTTCTCCTACGGCACCAACGACCTGACCCAGACGACATGGGGCTTCTCCCGCGACGACGTCGAGGCCGCGTTCTTCACCCAGTACCTGGAGAAGGGCATCTTCGGGGTCTCGCCGTTCGAGTCCTTGGACCGCGAAGGCGTCGGCCGCCTGGTTCGTATCGCCAGCACCGAGGGCCGCAAGGTCAAGCCGGGGCTGAAGCTCGGAGTGTGCGGCGAGCACGGCGGCGACCCGGACTCGATCCACTTCTTCGCCGAGGTGGGCCTGGACTACGTGTCCTGCTCGCCGTTCCGGGTGCCGGTCGCCCGGCTGGAGGCCGGCCGCGCGGCGAATTCGGCGGCGGGCAGCGACAGCCGCTGACGCGCGAGCCGGGGCAGGTCGGGGGAAGCTTCAGTCGACCTTCGCAACGAAACCGGTGACCTGGAGTGGCGTGGAGGAACCGGTTTCGCTGCCGGCGGTGCCGGCAGGGCCCAGTTGTCCGTCGGCATCGAAACCCCAGCAGTAGACCTGCCCGCTGTCGAGCAGCGCACAGTTGTGGTACCCGCCGGATGCCAGGGCCACCACCTTGCTTCCGGCGGGCAACCCGGTGATCAGGGTAGGAGCCGGGTCGTCGAGCCCGCCGCTGGGGAAACCGGGGCCGACCTGACCGACGGTGTCTCCTCCCCAGCAGTAGGCGGCACCGTTGTCGAGAACGGCGCAGGTGTGAAGCTCGCCGGCCGCAATACCAATGGCCTTGGTGCCGGGGGCGAGTAGTCCGGCGACCACCACGGGGGTGTTGCTGCCGTCTCCACCGTTCGGTCCGAGCTGCGCGAACTCGTTGAGGCCCCAGCAGTAGGCCTTTCCGTCGTCGAGCGTCGCGCAGGTGTGATTGGTACCGGCTGCCAGGCCCACGACCCTGGTTCCGGCGGGCAGCCCGGTGACCTGCGCGGGGGTGCCGCCGCCGGAACCGCCGTTGGGGCCGAGCTGGCCGTATTGGTTGTCGCCCCAGCAGTACGCGGTTCCGTTGTCGAGCAGGGCACACGCGTGCAGCTCGCCGGCTGCCACGGCGATCGCCTTCGTTCCCGCAGGTAAGCCGGTGAGCTGCACGGGGGTGCCGCCGCCGGAACCGCCCTGCGGGCCGAGTTGGCCGTATCCGTTGTAACCCCAGCAGTAGATCGTGCCCGCGGACAGCAGCGCGCAGGTGAAGGCCCCGCCGGCAGCGACAGCAACTGGCGTGGAGCCTGCGGGCAGGCCGGTGACCACCACGGGGAGAACGGGGGTCGCTGTGCTGTCCTCGCCGCCGTTGGGGCCGAGGTCTCCGACGGTGCTCTGGCCCCAGCAGTAAATGGCACCCTGGGTCGAGATCGCGCAGGTGTGGACCTCGTGGGCGCTGATCGCGACGGCTGTCAACGGCTTGCCGGAAGCGTCGACGACAGTGAGCGGGTTCGGTTGCGGGGCGGAGAGTCCGGCACCGATGGGACTGCCGAGTTCCCCGCCCGAGTTGTCGCCCCAACACTCGATTTGGCCCGACGGGACCAGCGCGCACGTGTGATCCTCGCCGGCGGTGAGAGTCGTGCCGGCGGGAAGCTGCGCCGTACCGGCTGCACCTGGGGCACCTGCGGCCCCGGCGGCGCCGGGGGAACCGGGGGCTCCAGAGCTGCCGCTCGCTCCCCGGGTGCCGAGAAGGCCGCCCGATCCGCCGTTACCACCGTGCGCGCCTTGACCGCCTGCGCTACCGGCGCCGCCGGACCCGCCGGGGCCGCCTGGCCCGCCCGCCCCGGAGGGCGTAACCGGGCCCTGGCCGGCCACATTGCGGCCGGCGCCGCCGGAGCCGCCATCACCCCCGGTCGCACCCGGCGCCCCGGCGCCGCCGGCGGCACCCTGGCCGCCGGCCCCACCGTTCCCGCCTGGACTCAGCAGACCGGAGGCGTCGCCGCCCGCTCCACCCGGCGCGCCGGATCCGCCTGCTCCGCCTGTGACGCCGCTACCTCCGGATCCGCCCGCACCACCGGTCCCGCTCGGTTCGGATCCGAGCCCCGGCCCGCCGGTTCCGCCGGTTCCGCCGGCTGAGCCGAGCGCGCCCGCACCGCCGGGACCCCCCACCCCGGCAGCTTGGCCGGTACCGGCCTGCCCGCCTGCGCCACCCGAACCACCGGGTTGACCGGCCACCGTGCCGTCGGCGCCCGCCCCGCCGGCAGCACCCGTGCTTCCGGTGGTGCCGCCCGCCGCCGGGGCGCCCGGTGCGGGATTCGCCCCTGGGGCGCCGGGTGCGCCGGCGCCGCCCGCTCCGCCCACGCCACCGGCGCCCAACAGGAGTCCGCCCTTACCGCCTTGCCCTCCGGGTTGACCCGGTCCGCCCGGCGCTCCGGCTCCACCGTTTCCGAGCAGTACCGCATCAGCACCGCTCTGTCCCGGCGCGGAGCCTGCGGCGCCGTTGCCGATCAGCGGTCCCAGGAGTGCGATCCGGGACGCCGGCGCTGCCGCGCCGCCGTGTCCCGTTGTGGGCGCGGCGCCGGCGAGTTGAGCCGCGGCGCCAAGGACGCCCGTCGCGAGCACGGCGACGAGTAGCTTGCGCTTGAGCGGTTGGCGAGTCACGGTTTCCCCTTTTCCCGTCGATCGACTTCGTTAGCTCACGGGCCCGGCCGGGCCGTTGACCCCGGGTGAGCCGGAGCCGCCGGCGGATCCGCCCGTGCCGTTCTGACCGGAGGCGCCCGACGGACCTTGGTTGCCGAGCAGGCCGGCTCCGCCGCCGTCCCCACCCGGTCCGGCCGGTCCGCCGCGGCCACCGACCGAGCCCGGGCCGCCCACGGAACCGGGCCCACCCGGCCCACCCGCTCCGCCGGAGCCGCCCGACCCGGCCGCGAGACCGCTGCTGCCGACGCCCCCCGGACCCCCCGCGGCGCCGGTGCCGCCCGCGCCGCCCGACCCGCCGCTGCCCGCGCCGTGAATCGAGTCGGCGGGCGCACCGGCGCCGCCGGGCCCCCCAGCGTGCCCAGGCGCGCCATTCGCGCCGGGGCTGCTGATGCTGCCGGGAGCCGTCTGGTCCGCGCCCGCGGATGCCGTGCCCGCCGCGGACGGGTTCGCTCCGGCGTAGCCGAAGCCGCCGTTCCCACCGTTCCCGCCGTTGCCGACCAGAGCGGCGTTCTGCCCGTCCTGTCCGGGCGCCTGCGCGTCCGAACCGTCACTGGCCACCGAGGGGATCCCGACTGTCGTCCCGGCGGGCGTCACGTGCGCGGCCGCGCCCGCGACCGGTGCGACCAGCGCCCCGCCCGCCGGCACAGCGGCAGCGAACGCGCGACCGAGCCTGCGACGAGCCACGTCTCCTCCGTCAGAGAGGCGCCGGCACCGTGAGCACGCCGGACATCTCCCTTCTAGCGCCGCGGATCACTGTCCGGCCGGGCGTTCCGGGCGCCGTTCACCCGTCCGGCCCCGCAGTTCATGAAGTGCTCACATCGCGGCACGTGCCGGATGCCCATCGCCGGTCTGAGGTGGCGTCACGTCGCCGGATGCGGTGCACCCTCTAATGTCGAGGACGTCATGGAGGACCAGGAACTCCCGGCCGGGTACGAGCCCGCGGACATCGAACGCTGGGTGCTCGAGCCGCCGAAGCGGGCCGGCCGGAACGCGTTCCAGCGCGACCGCGCGCGGGTCCTGCACGCCGCGGCGTTCCGGCGCCTGGCCGCCAAGACCCAGGTCGTCGCCCCGGACAGCGACGACTTCGCCCGCAATCGCCTGACCCACTCCCTCGAGGTCGGCCAGATCGGCCGCGAACTCGGCCGTCGACTCGGGGCCGACCCGGAGCTCGTCGAGACCGCGTGCCTGGCGCACGACCTGGGACACCCGCCGTTCGGTCACAACGGCGAGGACGCCCTGGACCTGGCGGCGGCCGGGTGCGGCGGCTTCGAGGGCAATGCCCAGACGCTGCGAGTGCTGACCCGGCTGGAGGGCAAGACGATCCGGGCCGACGGCAGCAGTGCCGGGCTCAACCTGACCCGGGCGGCCCTGGACGCCACCGTGAAGTACCCGTGGTCGCGGCAGAGTCAGCTGCGCAAGTTCGGCTGCTACGCCGACGACGTCGCCGTGTACCGGTGGCTGCGGGCCGGGCGCCCCGACGGCGTGCGCTGCCTCGAGGCGCAGATCATGGATTTCGCCGACGACGTCGCCTACTCGGTGCACGACGTGGAGGACGGGATCTACGCAGGCACGATCGACCTGCGCTCGTTACGGGCCGACGACGAGCGGGCCGACCTGGCGCAGGTCGTCAAGGAGGCTTACCTGATGGATGTCGGCGGCGCCGAACTCACCGACGCCATCGACACGCTGCTGGCCCAGCCGTTCTGGCCGGCGACCCCGGACCGCACCCGGCGCGGGCTGGCGGCGCTGAAGAACCTGACCAGCCAACTGATCGGCCGGTTCTGCCACGCGGCGGAAGCCGCCACCCGGGGGCACCACGACGGCGCGCAACTGACCCGGTACGCGGCCGATCTGGTCGTGCCTCGCGCCACGCTGGTGGAAGTGGCGCTGCTCAAGGCGGTCGCGGCTCGGTATGTCATGCGGACCCCGTTCCGGGTCGGGGTGCAGGCCCAGGAACGGGTGCTGATCGCCGAACTGGTCGACGCCCTCGACGCCGGTGCCCCGGAGGTCCTCGAGCCGGCGTTCCAGTTCGACTGGGCGGCCGCCGCCGACGACGTGGCGCGGCGCCGAGTGGTGCTGGACCAGGTCGCCTCGCTGTCGGATGCGGGCGCAGCCACCTGGCACACCCGGCTGTGTCGGGGCGGGTCGTGACTGCCGGTGGCGGACACGGACGCGAACGGGTTGTGGTGATCGGGGGTGCCCCGGCGACCGCCAGGTTCGGGCGACCGGGGCCCGACGCCACGGCCGGATTCGGCGCGCCGGGCGCGGAGTTGCCACTTGCCCCGTTGGGTTTCGGTGGTGCGCTGCCGCCGCCGCGACCGCCCCCGTTGCCGTTGCCGTTGTCGCTGAGCGTCGGGCGGCAGCTGCTCGACCGGGTCGGTTGGGCCGGGCCGACGCAGTTCTGGGCGGTGCACGAGGCGGCTGCGCCGGCCGAGTGCGTGGCGCTGGGCAAGCGGCTGACTGACGGGCCGTCAGTCCTGTTGCTGGTCCTGGGCGACGGCAGCGGGGTGGGCCGCAACGCCCCGCCGGGCGCCGCGGTCGCGGCCGCCGAGCCGTTCGACGACGCGGTGTGGACGGCGCTGAGCACCGCCGACGCCGCCGCGCTGCTGCGGGTCGACCCGGTGTGCGCGGCCGAGCTGAAGGCCGCCGGTCGCGCCGCCTGGCAGGTGCTCGCCGGGGCCGTCGAGGCCGCCGGTGGGCCGTGGTCGGCGAGCGCCCTGCACCGGGAATGCCCTTATGGCGTCGGGTATTTCGTGGCTGCCTGGCAGCGGCGATGACGCGGTCGCTGCTGGCGGTGGTCGGCCCTACCGCCTCCGGCAAGTCGGCTCTCGGCGTGGCACTGGCGCGGGAGTTGGGTGCCGAGGTGATCAACGCCGACTCGATGCAGCTCTACCGCGGCATGGACATCGGCACCGCCAAGCTGACGCAGGCCGAGCGCGGTGGCGTCCCGCATCACCTGCTCGACATCTGGGACGTCCGGGAGCCGGCCGCGGTGGCCGAGTACCAGCGGTTGGCCCGCGACCGCATCGCCGTCCTGCAGGCGGCCGACCGGGCCGCCGTGCTCGTCGGCGGCTCCGGGCTCTACGTCCGCGCGGTGCTCGACGACCTGGCGTTCCCCGGCACCGATCCGGCGGTACGCGGCCGGCTGGAGTCCGAGGCAGCCGATGCCGAACCGGGCGCGCTGCACGCCCGGCTGGCTGCCCTGGACCCACAGGCCGCGGCCCGGATCCTGCCCGGCAACACCCGACGGATCGTCCGCGCCCTGGAGGTCATCGAGCTGACCGGGGCGGCGTTCACCGCTTCGCTGCCCGCGCCGGTCTACCGGCAGCCGGCACTGCAGATCGGGTTGCGCGTCGACCGTGACGAGCTCGACCGGCGGATCACCGAGCGGGTCGCGGCGATGTGGGAAGCCGGGTTCGTGGCGGAGGTCGCCGGGTTGGCGGTCGACGGCCTGCGGGAGGGCCGCACGGCCTCGCGGGCGCTGGGCTACGCGCAGGTGCTCGACCAACTCGACGGCCGCTGCTCGGCCGAGGAAGCCCGCCAGGCGACAGTCGCGGCGACCCGGAAGTTCGCCCGGCGGCAGGAGCGGTGGTTCGCCCGCGACCCGCGCGTGGCGTGGCTGGACGGCCTGCGGCCGGACCTGGTCGCCGCGGCGTTGCGCCTCGTTGCCGAGCAACCGGAGTCGTAAGAACGTAATCTTGTTCGTGATGACGCAGCCGCTGCCGTTCGTGAAGGGTCACGGGACCGAGAACGACTTCGTCCTCCTGCCGGACCCGGCGGGCAGGCTGACCCTCGCCGCGGCGCAGGTCGCGGCGATCTGCGACCGGCGCGCGGGCATCGGCGGCGACGGGATCCTGCGGGTGGTGCGGGCCGACGCCGACCCGGTCGCCGCGGACCAGGCCGGCCAGGCGCAGTGGTTCATGGATTACCGCAACTCCGACGGTTCGATCGCCGAGATGTGCGGGAACGGGCTACGGGTGTTCGCCCGCTTCCTGGTGGACGAGGGGTTGGCAAAGCCGGGCGAGTTCGTGGTGGCCACCCGAGGCGGCCCGCGAACGGTCCGGTGCCCGGAATCGGGTCCGGTCACCGTCGACATGGGCGAGGCGACATTTCCCGAGGTCGGCGAGGTCAGGGTCACCGTCGGACAGCGGTCGTGGCCGGCCACCGCGGTGCTCATGCCCAATCCGCACGCGGTCAGCTTCATCGAGGATCTCGGGCAGGCCGGCGACCTGCTCCACGCCCCGCTCGTCGACCCTCCCGGGGCGTTCCCCGACGGCGTCAACGTCGAGTTCGTGGTCGACGCAGGCCCGGGACACCTGGCGCTGCGGGTCCACGAGCGTGGGTCGGGGGAGACCCGCTCCTGCGGCACCGGCGTCTGTGCGGTGGTGGCCGCGGCGATGCGCGCCGGGCGGGTGCCGCCCGGGCGGTGCACTGTCGACGTCCGCGGCGGGCGGTTGGAGATCGAGACCTCCGGGTATGACCGGGTTCTGATGACCGGGCCGGCCGTGCTGGTCGCCCGGGGCCAGTGGCTGGGCGGAAACGACTGGGAATCCGGACGCTCCGCATGGGACGCTGCGATGGAGATCTCCGGCCTGGGAATCGGGAGCGTATGACGAGTACCAACGCGTGGGAGTTCGACGAGTTCGACGAGTCCGAGTCGCTCGACCCGGACGGCGACCAGCTCGACCTGGCCGAACGTCACGCATTGCGTCGGGTGCCGGGGCTGTCAACCGAGCTGGTCGACGTCACCGAGGTCGAGTACCGGCAGCTGCGGCTGGAGCGGGTCGTCCTGATCGGGGTCTGGACCTCCGGGACCGGCGCCGAGGCCGAGAACTCCTTGCACGAACTGCGCCGGCTGGCCGAGACGGCGGGTGCGGTGGTCCTCGACGGGTTCGTGCAGCGGCGCGTCCGGCCCGACCCGGCGACCTATGTCGGTTCCGGCAAGGCGAAGTCGCTGGCAGAGGTCATCGTCGCGACCGGCGCCGACACCCTGATCTGCGACGGTGAACTGACCCCCGGCCAGTTGGTGCAGCTGGAGAACGTGGTCAAGGTCAAGGTCATCGACCGGACCGCGCTGATCCTCGACATCTTCGCCCAGCATGCGAAGTCCCGGGAGGGCAAGGCGCAGGTCGAGCTGGCGCAGCTGCAGTACATGCTGCCGCGGCTGCGTGGTTGGGGTCAGTCGATGTCCCGGCAGGGTGGTGGCCGGGTGGCCGGCGGTGCCGGTATCGGTGGCCGCGGGCCAGGTGAGACGAAGATCGAGACGGACCGCCGGCGGATCCGGACGAGGACGGCGAAGCTGCGCCGGGAGATCACCGAGATGAGCACGGCTCGGGAGACCCAGCGCACCGAGCGGCGCCGGCACGGGGTCGCCTCGGTGGCGATCGTCGGATACACCAACGCGGGCAAGTCCTCGCTGCTGAACCGGCTCACCGGCGCCGGAGTGCTGGTCGAGAACGCGCTGTTCGCGACCCTGGATCCGACCGTCCGCCGGGCGACGACCCCGGACGGGCGCGAGTTCACGATCACCGACACGGTCGGGTTCGTCCGGCATCTGCCGCACCAGTTGGTCGAGGCGTTCCGCTCCACGCTGGAGGAGATCGGCCAGGCCGACCTGATCCTGCACGTGGTCGACGGCTCCGACGCGGAGCCCGAGGCGCAGCTGAGCGCCGTCCGTGCCGTGCTCGCCGAGATCGATGCCCGCGACGTGCCTGAGCTGGTGGTGGTGAACAAGTCGGACGCGGCCGACCCGTACGTGCTCGAGCGCCTGGTGCGCCGGGAGTCCAGCGCCGTGGTGGTGTCGGCGCGCAGCGGCGCCGGGCTGGACGGGCTGATCGCCGCGATAGCGGCCGCGATCCCGCGGCCGGAGATCGAGGTCGACGTGCTCGTGCCCTACGAGTTCGGCGCCCTGGTGGCCCGGGTACATGAGCAGGGCGACGTGCTGGAGCTGGAGCACACCGGCCGGGGGACCCGCCTGCGGGCCCGGGTCGGTGAGGCGCTGGCCGCCGAACTCGCGCCGTTCTCCACAGCGAATCAGTCCTGACCGCACCCCGGCGGCTGGTGCTTTAGTCTCGGCCGGATGGGGCGGTCGGTCGGGGAGTTGCTCGCGGTTGCGGTCCGCGAGCTCGGTGGCACCGCACGGCCCGGGCAGCTGGTCATGGCCGAGGCGGTCGCCGCGGCGATGGCCGACAAGGAGCATCTGCTCGTCCAGGCCGGCACCGGGACCGGCAAGTCGCTGGGCTACCTGGTCCCGGCCCTGCTGAACCGGCGTCCGGTGGTGATCGCCACGGCGACGCTCGGTCTGCAGGCACAGCTGGTCCGCCGCGACCTGCCGCGCCTGGTCGCCGCGGCCGCGACGGAACTCGGCCGGACCCCGACGTTCGCGATCCTCAAGGGCCGGAACAACTACGTGTGCAAGCACCGCCTCGGCGGTGGTGAGTCCGGCGACTCCGGCGAGGACAGCCTGTTCGGCTCCGCCGCGCTCGAGGCGCCGACCAGCGCCCTGGGGCGCGAGGTGATGCGGGCCAGGGCCTGGGCGGAGGAGACCGACACCGGCGATCGCGACGATCTGGTGCCCGGGGTGAGCGACCGCGCGTGGGCGCAGGTCGCGGTCTCGTCCCGGGAGTGCCTCGGTGCGACCCGCTGTCCGCAGGGCGCGGAGTGCTTCTCGGAGCTGGCCCGTGGGTTGGCCGGTGAGGCCGACGTGGTCGTCACCAACCATGCGCTGCTGGCGATCGACGCTCTGGAGAGCATCCCGGTCCTGCCCGACCACGGGGCGGTGGTCATCGACGAGGCCCACGAGCTGATCGATCGGGTCTCGGCGGTCGCAACCGCCGAACTGACGCCGGCCATGGCCGAGCGCGCCGCCCGCGCCGCGACCCGGGTCGCCGACGAGCGTGCCGTGGAGATCCTTTCCGGCGTCGCCGATGGGGTCGCGGCGACGCTCGCGCAGGTCGAGCCGGGGGCGCTGCGCCCGATGCCGGACCTGCTGCGGGCCGAACTCGCCGCGCTACGCGACGCGGCCCGTGCGGTCCTCGGGTCGATCTCGACGTCCAAGGACGACGGCGCGGATGTGCTGCTGGCCAAGCGGATCGCCCGGGTCGGGGTCGAGGAGATCGTCGAGACCGCCGGCCGCCTGGCGGCGCCGACCGAGTGGGACGTGGCTTGGCTGTCGGTCGAGGAACGCCGCGGTCGGGTGCTGCGGGTCGCCCCGCTGTCGGTGGCCGGCTTGCTGCGGGACTCACTGTTCGCCACCCGGACCGTCGTGCTGACCTCGGCGACCCTGGCGATCGGGGGGAACTTCGAGCATGCGGTCCGCAGCTTCGGGCTGCCGATTGCCGGCAACGTGGAATCCCAGGCCCCGATGCGAACTGAGGCTCCGTCAGGTCTGGTGGATGTTGCGAACGATGCCGAGGGGGCCCAGGACGAGCCCGGCACCGAGGGCGACGCGGTGGCCGTCGAGGCCAAATCGCTGCGCTGGCGAGCCATGGATGTCGGCTCGCCGTTCGACTACCGCAAGCAGGCAATCCTCTACGTGGCGCGGCATCTGCCGCCGCCGGGGCGGGACGGGTTGTCCGACGCGGCGCTCGAGGAGCTTGCCGAGCTGATCGAGTGCGCGGGTGGCCGCACCCTGGGCCTGTTCTCCTCGCGGCGGGTGGCGGAGCAGACCGTCGACGCGCTCCGCCCGCGCCTTTCGGTCCCGGTGCTGTGCCAGGGCGACGACACGCTGTCGGAACTGGTGCGACAGTTCACCGAGGACCCATCCGCGTGCCTGTTCGGCACGCTGTCGCTGTGGCACGGCATCGACGTGCCGGGCGCCTCGTGCCAACTCGTCGCGATCGACCGGATCCCGTTCCCGCGCCCGGACGAACCGCTGGCTGCGGCCCGGGCGCGGGCTGCCGACGAGGCCGGCGGCAACGGGTTCATGTCCGTCTACGCGGCCGCGGCGGCGGTCCGCCTCGCGCAGGGCGCCGGCCGGCTAGTGCGATCCGACGACGACCGTGGCGTGGTTGCCGTGCTGGATTCCCGGTTCGACACTGCGCGTTACGGGCGGTTCTTGCGTTCCTCGCTCCCGCCGTTCTGGCACTCCAACGACCCGGCAGTGGTGCGGGCAGCGCTGCGCCGGTTGTCCGGGCAGGCTGACCCGATCGTCGCCGGCCAGCCATTGTGACTGTACATCAGATCTGACTCTGGGTCAGATCTGTGTGTCCAACCTGGGCTGGACACACGGGTGTCTGCGAGCGCAGCGAGTGTTCGCGACGCGCAGCGTCGCAATGAGACAACGAGAGACGACCCGGTCCGCGCTTTCCGCGGACACACTTCACCCGAGTCTCCGATCTGGGCTGGACACACGGGTGTCTGCGAGCGCAGCGAGCGTTCGCGACGCGCAGCGTCGCAATGAGACAACGAGAGACGACCCGGTCCGCGCTTTCCGCGGACACACTTCACCCGAGTCTCGAGCTCAGATCCGACGCAGGACGCTGACCACGCGGCCGAGGATCACCGCGTCATCGCCGGGGATCGGCTCGTACGCGGCGTTGTGCGGCATCAGCCAGACCTTGTTGCCGCGGCGCTTGAACGTCTTGACTGTCGCCTCGCCGTCGAGCATGGCCGCGACGATCTCGCCCGGCTCGGCGACCGACTGCTGCCGGACCACGACCCAGTCGCCGTCGCAGATCGCGGCGTCGACCATCGAGTCGCCGACGACGCGGAGCATGAACAGCGTTCCTTCGCCGACCAGCTCGCGGGGGAGTGGGAACACCGCCTCCACTGCCTGCTCGGCCAGGATCGGCCCGCCGGCCGCGATCCGGCCGACCACCGGGACGTAGGCGGCGGCCGGGCGCGCCGCTCGCAACTCGGCCTCATCGAAGTCCAGCGACGGTGCCACGCCCTCCGGAAGTCGCACCTCGAGCGCACGCGGGCGATTCGGGTCGCGCCGCAGATAACCCTTGCGCTCCAGGGTGATCAGTTGGTGCGACACCGACGAGGTCGAGGTGAGGCCGACCGCGTCGCCGATCTCGCGCATCGATGGTGGGTAGCCCCGGCGTTCGACCGCGTCGCGGATCACCTCGAGCACCTTGCGCTGCCGCGGGGTCAGGCCGTGGTCGTCCGGCGGACCGTCGGGCAGTGAATGCAGTTCGCCCACGCCTTCGCCAGCTTCGGTATCGACGCCGCCGGCGCGGGCGCCGTCCTTGGAACGGCCGACCATCTGTGCCTCCTCGACTTCCCCGGACAGGTGCTCCCACCTGCCGACTTGTCACCGACCGTAGCGCGGCCGGCGACGTCTTTCAAACACATGTTCGAACAATGCTCGAAAGTGTCGGTGCCCTCCGGTACAACTGTCCGCATCGAAACGAATCGAATAGATGTTCGACCAAACCTCGTCGGCGACGAGGTGTCTGGAGGGGGAGAGATGAACGCAGGGACTCTCGAGGCGGCCCGGTTGCGGCACCCGGCGGGCTCGCGCCTGCCGCAGCGCGCGGCGGCGCCCGTTCGGCCGGCGCTCCGGCTGGTGCAGGCTCCGGGCGAGCCCGGGGCCGCGGTCGCGCAGTCGGGGCCGCAGGTGCGGTTGACCCGGCGGGGCCGCGGGGTGTTGTTCGGTGGACTGCTCGGGGCGATGTTCGTCGCCGGGCTCGCTTCCGGTGCCCACGCCCTCGGCGCCGACTCCCGGGGGGTCGTCCCGGTCGTCCGGCACACGATGGTCGTGCAGCCCGGGCAGACGCTGTGGCAGATCGCCCGGGCGCTGGATCCGGGTGCGGACCCTCGCGACACTGTGCAGCGGATCGTCGATGCTAACGCCCTGCGCGGTGCCGAGATCGAGGCCGGGCGCACGCTGGTGCTGCCGTGACTCCTGTTAGCCCAAGTGGTTATCGCGATAAGTCGCGACACGCCCGAATTGTGGGGGACACGCCGCGTTTCGAGGACCCCCCGGGCCGGGCGGATGCCTCTGACCTGCACTTGCGCGTCGTGGCAGTGGCGGAGGCCGAATCTGCCCGACGGCGTCGCTTGCAGACGGTGCGGCCGAGTCCTACGGTTCCCACATCTAGTAGTTACACCGCTGTAAGTAGTCCACAGGTTGTGCACAAACCTTCCGCAGGCAGTGCACAAGTGATCCACACGACAACGGCCCACAGCTCCCGGGAGTCGGTCTTGAACTGCCCCTTCTGCCGCGTCGCCGACACCCGTGTGGTCGATTCGCGCACTACCGAGGACGGCGCGGCGATCCGTCGCCGTCGGCAGTGCGAGCGGTGCCAGCGGCGCTTCACCACGCTCGAGACGGCCGGTCTGTACGTGGTCAAGCGCAGTGGCGCGAGCGAGCCGTTCAGCCGGGAGAAGGTGCTGGCGGGCGTGCGCAAGGCGTGCCAGGGCCGCTCCGTGAGCGAGGACTCCCTGGCCCTGCTGGCGCAGCGGGTGGAGGAGTCGGTTCGGACCGCCGGCGGCGCGGAGATCCGCGCGCACGACGTCGGAATGGCCGTTCTCGGTCCGCTCCGCGAGCTGGACGAGGTGGCGTACCTGCGGTTCGCCAGCGTCTACCGGGGGTTCGACTCGATGGCCGATTTCGAGGCCGAGATAGCGGCACTGCGCGCCGAGCGCGTGGTGGCCGCGGGTTGATGCAGCACCAGTTCTGAGGGCTTGAGCGCAAACGGGGCGATGACCTCGCTCGGCAATGAACGAGCGGTCGCGGTTGTTGCACACACTAGGAGGACGAGACGTGACGGAGACGGTGAACGGTGAGGCGACGCCCGTGGCAGAGAGTGCCTGGCCCGGTGGGCCGACTGCGCGCCGGGCGCGACGCGGCCTGACCGTCAATCGGATCTTCACCAAGCCTGGAGTCGACCCATACGACGAGGTCACCTGGGAGCGCCGCGACGTCGTCATGACCAACTGGCGTGACGGCTCGATGGTGTTCGAGCAGAAGGGCGTGGAGTTCCCGTCGTTCTGGTCGGTGAACGCCACCAACATCGTCACGACCAAGTACTTCCGCGGCGCGCTCGGCTCGGCGACCCGCGAGTGGAGCCTCAAGCAGTTGATCGACCGCGTCGTCGACCGGTACCGGCTGGCTGGCGAGGAGCACGGCTACTTCGCCTCGCCCGCCGACGGCGACGCGTTCGCCGACGAGCTCACCCACGCGCTGCTGCACCAGGTCTTCTCGTTCAACTCCCCGGTGTGGTTCAACGTCGGGACCGAGGCGCCGCAGCAGGTCTCGGCCTGCTTCATCCTCTCGGTCGACGACACCATGGACTCGATCCTGAACTGGTACCGGGAGGAGGGGCTGATCTTCAAGGGCGGCTCCGGCGCCGGGCTGAACCTGTCCCGCATCCGGTCCTCGAAGGAGCTGCTGTCCTCCGGCGGCACCGCCTCCGGGCCGGTCAGCTTCATGCGCGGTGCCGACGCCTCGGCCGGGACGATCAAGTCCGGCGGCGCCACCCGGCGGGCCGCCAAGATGGTCATCCTCGACGTCGACCACCCGGACGTGGCCGAGTTCATCGAGACGAAGTCCCGCGAGGAGCGCAAGATCCGCGCGCTGCGCGACGCCGGGTTCGACATGGACCTCGGTGGCGTGGACATCACCAGCGTCCAGTACCAGAACGCCAACAACTCGGTCCGCGTGACCGACGAGTTCATGCGCGCGGTGGAGTCCGGTTCGCAGTTCGGGCTGCGGTCCCGCACGACCGGCGAGGCGATCGATCAGGTCGACGCCCGTCAGCTGTTCCGCTCCATGGCCCAGGCCGCCTGGGAGTGCGCCGACCCGGGCATCCAGTACGACGGCACGATCAACGACTGGCACACCTGCCCGGAGAGCGGGCGGATCACGGCCAGCAACCCGTGCTCGGAGTACATGCACCTAGACAACTCCTCCTGCAACCTGGCCTCGCTGAACCTGATGACCTTCCTCGGCGACGACGGCACGTTCGACGCGGCGAGGTTCGCCGCGGTGGTCGAGCTGGTCATCACCGCGATGGACATCTCGATCTGCTTCGCGGACTTCCCGACCGAGCCGATCGGCAGGACCACCCGGGCGTTCCGGCAGCTGGGCATCGGCTACGCCAACCTCGGCGCGCTGCTGATGGCGACCGGTCACGGTTACGACTCCGAGGGCGGCCGTGTCCTCGCGGCGGCGATCACCTCGCTGATGACGGCCACCGCCTACCGCCGCTCGGCCGAGCTGGCCGAGGTGGTCGGCCCGTACGAGGGCTACGCGCGCAACGCCGCCGCGCACACCCGGGTCATGCGCAAGCACGCGGCCGCCAACGACGCGATCCGCTCGGTCGGCGCGGTGGACCGCTCGATCCTCGCGCTGGCGACCAAGGCTTGGGACAAGTGCCTGCAGGTCGGCGGCGAGCACGGTTGGCGGAACTCCCAGGCCTCGGTGCTCGCCCCGACCGGGACCATCGGCCTGATGATGGACTGCGACACCACTGGCATCGAGCCGGACCTGGCGCTGGTCAAGTTCAAGAAGCTGGTCGGCGGCGGCTCCATGCAGATCGTCAACCAGACCGTGCCGCGCGCGCTGAACAAGCTCGGTTACCAGGTCGAGCAGATCGAGGCGATCGTCGAGTACATCGGCGAGCGCGGCCACGTCGTCGACGCGCCCGGGCTGCGTCCCGAGCACTACGAGGTCTTCGACTGCGCGATGGGTCCGCGGGCGATCCGCCCGATGGGGCACGTGTCGATGATGGCCGCGGTGCAGCCGTTCATCTCCGGCGCGATCTCCAAGACCGTGAACATGCCGGAGACCGCCACGATCGAGGAGATCGAGGAGGTCTACCTCGCCGGTTGGCTGCGCGGGCTGAAGGCGCTGGCCGTCTACCGAGACAACTGCAAGGTGGGACAGCCGCTCTCGGCCGGCAGCTCGGCCCCCAGCGGAGTCACCAGGGATGCCGGCGCCGCCGAACCGCTGATCGAGTACCGCCCGGTCCGCAAGCGCCTGCCGAAGATCCGCGACTCCAAGACCGTCTCGTTCTCGGTCGGCGGCGCGGAAGGCTACATGACCGCGGCCGGTTATCACGACGGGACGCTAGGCGAGATCTTCCTGAAGATGTCGAAGCAGGGCTCGACCCTGGCCGGGATGATGGACGCGTTCTCGATCGCGATCTCGATCGGCCTGCAGTACGGCGTTCCGCTGGACACCTTCGTCCAGAAGTTCACGAACATGCGGTTCGAGCCTGCGGGCATGACCGACGACCCGGACGTCCGGATGTCGGCGTCGATCATGGACTACATCTTCCGTCGCCTGGCGCTGGACTATCTCCCGGCGGACGAGCGAGCCATGCTCGGCATCCACACTGCGGAGGAGCGGGCCCGTCAGCTGGAGACCGGCCACTACTTCGACCCGGACGAGTCGTCCGCCGAGCTCGACGTCCAGGCGTTGGCGCAGTCGGCGCCGATCGAACCGGTCGACCTGTCGGTCGGCGGGGCGTCGGCTACCTGGGAGCCGGCGGGTTCCTCGGTGGAGCTCATGGAGGCCCACCAGGGCCGCACCGCGGACGCTCCGCTGTGCCTGACCTGCGGCACGAAGATGCGGCCGGCCGGTTCCTGCTACGTCTGCGAAGGCTGCGGTTCCACCAGCGGCTGTTCCTGATCGGTCGGTGGGGCGTCGGCTAAGCACGACACGTAGGGTGCGGGGCGCGGTCGGTTCGTCGGCCGTGCCCCGCACGGTTTTGAGAGGACTCCGATGGCGCAATCCGGCAGCGGCGGGTCCGACGAGGTCTACGAGCTCGACCTGTTCACGGTGCTCACGGCTCTCGGATCAGGGCTGCACCGCGACCTGACCCCGGTCAGCGACGAGGGGCAGTTCACGCTCGCCAACGCGTTGGCCCAGGACGCCGAGGGCCAGGGGTGGTCGTTCGCCGGCGCCACCAACCGGGAGGTCTACGACTCGGTGCGGGCGTCCCGACGGGTTCTGGCTTCGCCGATGGCGCTGGTTCCGCTCGAGATCGCCGAGGCCGATGTGCTGATCGAGCTCGGCGTTGACCCCCAGGGCCCCACCGACGTCGATTCGCTGATCGCCGCTGGTTCCGCGGTTGTCGTGATCCCAGGTCTGGTGCTGCTCGGCCGCACGGGCAAGGGTTCGCGGCGCCGCGACGGCACCCGCTCGGTGACGATTCCGCTGCCGAACAGGAGCTAGCCAGCCGGCCCCTAGCCGCCCCCTACCTGGCCGACCACGCCACCACCAGCGGGCGGAGTTGGTACGTGTGGGGCGACCTCGGGCCGACATTGCCCCACACGTTGCAACTCTGCCCGGCAATCGTGTTGATCGGCTTAGGGGGCCTTTCGGCGTGGTCCTCGGACGGCATCCTGACAGGATCGCCACGTGGCCGCAGCGAACCTCGAACCCGCCCAGGCTGACGTCGCCGAACTGCGCACCGCCTTCGACCGGGCCGGCTGGACCGTCGACCGGATCGCGGAGATCCTCGGCGATGTCGCCGCGGCGGCGTTGGCGCGCAACGAGACCGTCCCGGCGCGCCGCGCCTGCCTGGCCGACGGGTCGACCGCCGCCACGCTGACCCGGCTCTTCGTCCTGCAGGACACGATCCCGATCTCCGAAGCCGCTCGGGCACTACCTCTCGAGGCAGCTGGACGACTCTCCCTGATCATCGATGAGCGAAACGTCGTGCGCGCGCTGCTCGCCGTCCGGCCGCATGAGGAGGGCCTCTACGTGGTCTCCGATCTCGCGTGCGGGTTGGACGCGCGCATCCGTCCCGTCGCCGGCGATCACGTCCTCGGCATCGGCGGGGCCTCCATGTCGCTGGCGGATCTGACTGTCCGTCAGCAGATCGGGTCGGCCCTCGACCTCGGCACCGGTTGCGGGGTTCAGGCGTTCCACCTGACCAGGCACGCGAATCGGGTCGTCGCTACCGACGTGCTGCCGCGGGCGTTGCGCTTCGCTGCGCTGGGTGCGGCGCTGTCCGGGGTACTCGTGGACCTGCGCGAGGGCAGCCTGTTCGAACCGGTCGCCGGTGAGCGGTTCGACCTGGTCGTCAGCAACCCGCCGTTCGCGATCGGCGCGGTGGCCGACGGCGCGCGGACCTACCGCGACAGCGGCCTGGCCGGCGACGAGGTCTGCCGGCGGTTGGTGGCCGCAGTGCCGGAGCACCTCAACCCCGGCGGCTGGTGCCAGTTGCTGGCGAACTGGGTCCATCGCCGGGGGGAGGACTGGCGCGATCGTGTCGGCGGTTGGCTGCCGGACGGTGTCGACGCGTGGGCGCTCCAGCGTGAGGTGCTCGACCCGGCCGCCTACGTGTCGCTGTGGTTGCACGATTCCGGCGAGGTCGCGGGACTGGACTACCCGCAGCGGTATGACCGGTGGCTGGACGGACTGGAACGAGCCGGGGTGGAGGCGATCGGTTTCGGCTGGCTTACCCTGCGCCGGACCGAGGCCGCACCGGTCGTGCGGATCGAGAAGTGGCCGCACCCGGTCGAGCACCCGCTTGGACCGACAGTGGCCGACACCTTCGAACGAATGGACTGGCTGCGGGCGCACGAGGATCCGCGGGCGCTGCTGGCGGCTCAACTGCAACTGGTCGGCGACGTGGTCCAGGAGCAACGCGGCTTACCCGGTGCCGAGGACCCGACCGAACTGACGCTACGTCAGAACTACGGGATGCGCCGGGTCCGCCGGGTGGACACGGCAACCGCGGCGCTGGTCGGGGCGTGCGACGGGGAGCTGCCCGTCGGCGTGTTGGTCGACGCGGTCGCGGAGGTCCTGGAGGAGCCGGTGGGCCAGGTCCGCGAACAGGTCCTGCCGCTGCTGCGGGAACTGGTGGCGGAGGGCTTCCTCTCCCCGCAGCCCTCGGGTCAGGACAACTAGGACCGGGCCTCGGCCTCGTCCATCGCCTTCAGGATCCGCTTCTCCGAGATCGGCAGCGCGGTCCCGAGTGTCTGGGCGAACAGACTGATCCGCAGTTCCTCCAGCAACCAGCGGATCTCGACCACGTCCTCCGCGTGCTGCCGCGCCGCGGGCAACCCCGCCCGGAACTGGCCGAACTCGCGGCTCAGTTGCGCGAGCGTGGCCTGGTGGGTCGCGTCCCGCACCGGGTCGGCGGGCAGGCGCTCCAACCGTCGGCCGATGCCGCGCAAGTACCGGGGGAGTTGCTTGAGTCGGTCGGTGCCCGTCTGCGTCACGAACCCGGGATGCAGCAGACCGTCGTACTGGGCCCGCATGTCGGCCACCGCGTCGGGGAATGGGCTCTTGGCAGCGGCCGCCAGCGCGGTGTCGACAACCTGAGCCACCGTCAGAATCTCCACGACGGTGTTCAGCACCTCGGTCAGCCGCGGCTTGAGCTCGGTGCGGACGACCTCGGCCAAGGACTGGAAGCCGGCGCCCTCCCACGACGGCCCGCCGTTTTCGGCCAGGATCGCGTCCACACAAGCGGCGGCACAGTCGTCGAACAGGTCGGACCCGGACCCGTGCGGCGCGCCGGCCAATGCCAACTTGGCCCGGTTCGACAACCCGCCCAACACCGCTTTCGTGGGCGGCGGGAAAGCGGTCAGCAGCAACCGTCGGGTCCCCGCCCACATCGCGGCCTGCGCCACGGCGGGGTCCGTGAGCACCCGCAGCGAGACCGAGCGACCTTCGGCCACCAGCGCCGGGAAGCCCTGCACGACGGTCTCGCCGCGCACCTGCTCGTGGCGGGGCGGGATATTTCCTGACGGGCCGTCAGCTCCGGCCAGGTCCGGCCACTGCGTCAACCCGGTTCGTTCCAGGGCACCGGCTCCGGTGGCCACCAGGTCCTGCAGCGCGGGGCGCAATTGCGTCCGCAGCGCGGCCAGGTCCTTGCCGTGGCCGAGCGGCTTCCCGGCGTCGTCGAGCACCCGGAAGGTCAGCCGCAGGTACCCGGGCACGCGTTCGCGGTCCCAGTCCTCGGCCTCGACCCGCACGCCGAAGCGAGCACGTAGTTCGCGCTCCAGTGCCGTGGTCAGCGGCTCACCATGCTCGGCGTCCAGGTGCGGCAGCACCCCCGCGGCGTAGGTCGTGGCCGGTGACAGGCTTCGCCGCACGGATTTCGGCAGGGCCCGTAGCAATGCGGTCACCAGTTCCTCGCGCAGACCGGGCACGCCCCAGTCGAGGCCTTGCGGTCGGATCCGGTTCAGCTCCGCCAGCGGCACCTCGAGGGTGACGCCGTCGAAGTCGGTGCCCGGCGCGAACTCGTAGCGCAGCGGGTAGGCCGTCCCGCCCTGTTGCCACACGTCCGGGAAGTCGCCGGGACTCACCGTGCCGGCGGCCGGCGTGCGGAGCAGTTCAGGATCCAGGTCAAGGTCGTGCGGATGCGAGCGACGTCGCTTGCGCCACCAGGCATCGAAGTGGCGGACGGAGACGACATCGGCCGGGACCCGTGCCGAGTAGAACGCCAGGACAACTGAATCATCGATGATCAGGCCGCGCCGGCGCGCCCGTTCCTCCAGCTCGGAGGCCTGCTCGCGCAGCCGCTGGTTGTGCTCGAAGAACCTGTGCTGCGTCCGCCACTCGCCCTCGACCAACGCGTGGCGGATGAACAGCTCCCGGCACAGCTCCGGGTCGATGCGGGCGTAGTCGACCCGGCGGCCGACGACCAGCGGCAGCCCGTACAAGGTGACCCGCTCGGTGGCGACGACCGCGCCGCGGTCCGGGTCCCACCGCGGCTCCGAGTACTGCCGCGTCACCAGGTGCTCGGCCAACGGCTCGACCCAGTCCGGCTGGATCCGGGCGACCGTGCGCGCGAACAGCCGTGAGGTCTCGACGAGTTCGGCGGCCATCACCCAACGCGGCGGTCGACGGGCCAACCCGGATCCGGGGAACACCGCGAACCGCATGTTCCGCGTGCCGAGGAACGTCTGGTCCGGTGACGCCGGGTCGCGGGTACCCACGTGGGTGAGCAGCCCGGTGAGCAACGCCTGGTGGATGTGGTCCTCGGTGGCCGCCGAGGAGTTCCACCGCAGGTCCAACCCCCCGGCCAGTTCGCGCAGCTGGGCCACCAGGTCCTGCCACTCCCGCACCCGCAGGTAGTGCAGGAAGTCGGCGGTGCACAGTCGACGGAACGCCGCCGAGCTCAACTCGTTCTGCCGCTCGCGCAGGTAGCGCCAGAGGTTCAGCCAGGCCAGGAAATCCGAGCTGTCGTCGGCGAACCGGGCGTGCTTGGCCCGCGCCGCCGGGAGCTTCTCCGTCGGGTACTCGCGCGGGTCCTGGATCGACAGCGCCGCGACGATGATGATCACCTCGCGCAGTGCGCCCACGGTGTCGGCGGCCAGGATCATCCGCGCCAGCCGCGGGTCCACCGGCAGCGCGGCCATCTTGCGGCCCACCTCGGTCAGTCGCGGAGCGGAGTCGGTCCCGGCCGGGCGCAGCGCACCGAGTTCGTCGAGCAGGGCCACGCCGTCGGCGATGCTGCGCCGGTCCGGCGGATCGATGAACCCGAAGGCGCCGACCTCACCGAGGCCGAGCGCAGCCATCTGCAGGATCACCGCGGCCAGCGAGGTCCGCAGGATCTCCGGATCGGTGAACTGCTGCCGCCCGGCGTAGTCCTCCACCGAGTAAAGCCGGATGCACACCCCGGCCGCGACCCGCCCGCAACGACCGGATCGCTGGTTGGCCGACGCCTGCGAGATCGCCTCGATCGGCAGCCGCTGCACCTTGCGGCGTGAGTTGTAGCGGGAGATCCGGGCAGTGCCGGCGTCCACGACATACCGGACGCCGGGGACCGTCAACGAGGTCTCCGCGACATTCGTGGCCAGCACGATCCGCCGGCCCGGATGCGGTGCGAACACCCGGTGCTGATCGGCCACCGACAGCCGGGCATAGAGGGGGAGGATCTCCACCGGCGGTCCGCCGCGCGGCCCGCGGTCCGGCGAGGTGGCCGGTCGGGCGCGCAGCGCGTCGGCAGTGTCGCGGATCTCGCGTTCGCCGGACAGGAACACCAGCACGTCGCCGGGCCCGCCTTCGAGGAGTTCCTCGACGGCGTCGCAGACCGCGGTCGGCTGGTCGCGCGGTTCGGCCTCGCCGGCGTCGTCCCCTGCGGCGTCGATTTGGTCGACGACCAGCGGCCGGTAGCGGATCTCGATCGGATACGTCCGCCCGGACACCTCCACGAGCGGAACCGGTCGGTCCGGGGTCGCGAAGTGCGCGGCGAACCGACCCGGGTCGATCGTGGCCGAGGTGATGACCAGCTTCAGGTCCGGGCGTTGCGGCAGGAGCTGGTGCAGGTAGCCGAGGATGAAGTCGATGTTGAGGCTGCGTTCGTGGGCCTCGTCGACGATCAAGGTGTCGTAGGCCAGCAGCCTGGGGTCGCGTTGGATCTGGGCGAGCAGGATGCCGTCGGTCATCAGCCGAACCAGGGTGTCGGGCCCGGCGCGGTCGGTGAACCGGACCGTCCAGCCGACGACCGACCCGAGTTCGGTGCCGAGTTCCTCGGCCAGCCGCTCGGCGACGGTACGCGCGGCCAGCCGCCGGGGTTGGGTGTGCCCGATCTGGCCGCGGACGCCGCGACCGATCTCCAGACACATCTTGGGCAGCTGGGTCGTCTTGCCCGACCCGGTCTCGCCGGCCACGATCAGCACCTGGTGCTCCCGCAGCGCGGCGACGATCTCCTCGCGCCGGCCGGTGATCGGGAGCTCGACCGGGTACTGCGGCACCGGGACGGAAGCCTGCCGAGCTGCGACCCGCAGCTCGGCGGCCTCCACGGCGGTTACGAGTTCGGCGAGATCCGGGGTATCGCCCCGGCTGGTCCGAGTGAGCCGCTCCAGGCGCCGACCGAGTGAGTGCGCATCGGTGAAGGTGAGCGTCTCGAGTCGGGACCGGAGTTCTCGGATCCTGTCCCGGTCAGTTGTCCCCGCCATCGCAGGGACAACCTAGGGGAACATTCCGGGATTGCGCCGAACCGGGAGCCGGCGCGCAGTGGGGCTCAGGCGCCGAAGCGGTGCGCCTCTGGCACGGGCGCACGTTCCACGAACTGCTGCCACCCGACGGCTGCGGCCCGGTCCTGGAACTGCCGTTCCTGCATCGCCTCGCGGGCGTTCGACAGCGACCGGCGGTGGATCGGCTCGGACAGAGCCGTGAGAGTCGCGTCGAACGCCAGCGCGGTGATCGATCCGAGCCGGGAACGAGATGCGGGAAACACTCTCGGTTCCTTTCCGACGCACATTGGCGTCATGTATTTCCACCTTTGGGGACCGTCACGCTAACCCGGCGTCCCGATGACGACAATGGGCTATCGGCGTGGCGCCTGAATCACGACATTGTTAACTCCATATGAAACCTCGGCCACCTGGCGGGGCATTGTGCGACCGCGCAGAATACGGTCCCGCGGGCTGCGGTCAAGATCGTTTCGGGAGAGCCGTACGCCCGCCTGACAGGCCCATGCAGGGCCGCTACCAGGACGTTTCGCCTCGGTGGGCCATGTGTCGGCCAACTCCGGGAAACGGGGTGTCCGCGTCTGACGGTTCGTCAATTCCGCCGTGTGCGGGCCGGGTCGAAGCGGCCGAATCGGAAGGGAATTCACTCCATGCCGACGGTACGACGCGCTGACCGCTTGTAGAATCTGGCCCCCGGAATGCACTTATTCCCCCAACGATCGGACCCGCGTCCATGTTCCCGACTCCTGCCGGGAACTCTCGAGGCCCTGCCGAGTCGCCGGCCGTCGGGCCCGGTTTCGGCATGGACGGAACGGGTTTCAGCAAAGCCGCGTCCAAGTAGCAGGCCTGCTCCTCGACCGCGTTCGCGTCGACGGGCAGCGCCGTGCGAGGCGCGGGGGTCACGTCCGGGGGGACTGACGGCAATCGCGTGACAGGCGTTGTCATCGGTCGTGACGGGGTGAGTCGGTTTTGGCGGGTGGGGCGGGTAAGCGTCGTGCCGGGCGGGCCGCCCGGGTCTTCGGGCCCGGTACGCGGCGGGCGCTGCGCGTCGCCGGCCTCGTGGTCTCGCTGATCGGCCTGACCGTTCTGCTGTTGACCCGCACACCGGCGCTGTCGACCCCGATCACCGGGCCGGTCCACCTGCCCTGGTGGACGATGATGATGATGTTCGCCGCCGCCGAGATGGTGGTGCTGCACATCCAGGTCCAGCGCGAGGCGCAGACCGTTTCGTTGTCCGAGATCCCCCTTGTCATCGGGTTGTTCATGGCCGGGCCCGTGCCGTTGCTCGTCGGTCGCACCCTCGGTTCGCTCGGGGTGTTCGCGCTGCACCGCAAGCAGGCGCCGATCAAGATCGCGTTCAACACCGCGCTGGTCATGGCCAGCACCAGCCTGGCGCTGACCATCTGGTCGTTGGCCTGGACCGGAATCAACGCCGGCCCGAGTGCCTGGACCGCGGTGTTCGCGGCGCTCATCGCCGGCGGCACCTTCGACGCGGTGGTCACCACGCTGGCCATCGCCTGCTACGAGAACTCGCTGCGCCTGCACCGGGTCCTGCGCGAGATCGCATCGGCCGGGGTGCTGGCCGCGGCGCTCGGCACGGTCGGCCTGGTCGCGGCCACCTCGATCACCTACGACGTCCGCAGTGCGTTCCTGGTGGAGGCCGCAGGCGCCTTGCTGCTGCTCGGCTACCGGGCCTACGCCTCGCTGCGCGAGCGCCACGAGAGCCTCGAGCAGCTCTACCACTTCAGCGAGGTCGTCTCCGGCGCGCACGACATCGACACCGTTTTGCACAGCGTGCTCGAGCAGGCCCGCGAGCTGCTGCGCGCCGACCGGGCGGAGTTCCTGGCCTACAGCTTCCCGTCCGGGCTGGCCCCGCACCGGATGACGCTGCTGTCCGACGGCATGCAGCGGGTCTCTGCCGGTTCCGAGATCCCGTTCGCCGACCGGATCGTCGAGCGGGTCCGCGGCGAGCGTCGGTCGATCCTCGTCGCCCGGACCACCCGCGACACCGAGGAGCGCGCCTACCTCGACGAGCTGGGCCTGCGTGAGGCGATCGTGGTCCCGTTGAGCTGCGACGGCGTGATCGTCGGGACGTTGTCGGTGGCCAACCGGCTGGGCGAGGTGCGCGGCTACGACGCCGGCGACGTGCGGCTGCTGGAGACCGTCGCCAACCACGCAGGCGTGGCCCTGAAGTCCGGCAGCCTGATCGCCCGGCTGTCCTACGAGGCGCACCACGACACCCTGACCGGGCTGCCGAACCGGCACCTGCTCCAGCAGGAGCTCGACATCGCGGTTGCGGCGATCCGGGCCGGATCGTCGGCCGGGTGCGCCGTGATGATCAGCGACCTCAACGGGTTCAAGGAGGTCAACGACACCCTCGGCCATCAGCACGGCGACGAGCTGCTGCGGATGGTGGCGCACTCCTTCGTCACCGTGGCCGGTTCGCGGGCGTTGGTCGCGCGGCTCGGCGGCGACGAGTTCGCGATGCTGCTCACCGACATGGCGGACCCCGCCGCGGCGGCGGCCCTGGCCCGGGAGTTGGCGACCTCGCTGGCCGAGCCGGTGCGGATCGACGGCGTCAGCGTCGAGGTCAGCGCCTCCATCGGCGTCGCGATGGCCCCGTTGCACGCCGAGGACGCCTCGGGCCTGCTCAAGCGCGCCGACGTCGCGATGTACGCGGCCAAGGCCAACGGCGGCGGCGTGCGCCTCTACGACGAGGGCCTGCAGGAGGCTGCCAACCCGAGCCGGCTCACGCTGGTCAGCGACCTGCGCTGCGCGATCCGCGACGGCGGTATCGAGGCGTGGGTGCAGCCCAAGGCGTCCCTGGCCGACGGTCGGGTCACCGGCGTCGAGGCCCTGGCGCGCTGGCGGCACCCGGTCGACGGCGTCCGCGGCCCGGCCGAGTTCCTCCCGGTCGCCGAGGCCAACGGGATGATCGGCTCGCTGACCGAGGCCATGCTCGACGCGGCCCTGTCGGCAACGGCCAGTTGGCGAGCCCTCGGCATCACCGCCGGGGTCGCCGTCAACGTCTCACCGCGCAGCCTCAAGGACCCGAGCTTCCTGAACACGGTGGCCGCGGCACTGGCCCGCCACGCTGTCGAGCCGCAGTTGCTGACCATCGAGATCACCGAGACCTCGCTGATGGCCGACAGCCCGCAGGCCGTCGACCTGCTGTGCCGGCTGAACGCCCTGGGCGTGCGGCTGTCCATCGACGACTTCGGGACCGGCTACTCGTCGCTGGCCTACCTGCGCCGCCTGCCGGTCGACGAGGTCAAGCTGGACCGGGAGTTCACCTCCCGGATCGTGTCCGAGCCGAAGGTCATGATGATCGTCCGCTCGATCTCCGACCTGGCCCGCAACATGGGCATGCAAATCGTCGCCGAAGGCGTCGAGGACGAGGCGACCTGGCAGGCCCTGGCCGACCTCGGCGCACAGACCGCGCAGGGCTACCACCTGGGCCGACCGATGCCTGCGGCTGATTTCCCGGCCTGGTTGGCCGAGTACCACGCCGGGCGTGGCGACCGCCATCATCCGGTGCTGCCGGCCCGCCGGCGCCGGTCCGACGCGGCCGCCTGATCGGCCGGCCAAACCCCGAGTCACGGTTCGTCCCGCAGCGTGCACTGATCGGATTCCTGGCCACACGTGCTCCTTCGTCGCGCGCGTGGCTCAGTTCATCCCGATTTGCCCGGCGTGTCGCGGTGTTCCAGGCTTTGCGCGCCGCGGAACCTGACGGCACAATTACGGCGCGTCGCCGAACCGAATGGGGCCCGACGAGATCGCAGGGGAAGGCGTATCTCGGCCGGTGCAACTCCAGGAGGAACTCGGTGACCACCACTCGTGGAGTGCTCTATGTGCACTCTGCCAAGTCCGCCATGTGTGCCCACGTCGAGTGGGCCGTGGAGGCGGTGCTCGGGCTGTCCGTCCGGCTGGACTGGACGCCGCAGCCGATCGCCCCTCAACAGTGGCGGACTGAGCTGTCCTGGCAGGGCGAGGTCGGAACGGCCGCCGCCCTGGCTTCCGCGCTGCGCAAGCACATGGTGCGCTTCGAGGTCACCGAGGAACCGGTGGCCGGGCATGAGGGCGCGCGCTACAGCTGCACGCCCAGCCTCGGGGTCTTCCATGCCGTCACCGGCGTGCACGGCGACATCATGATCTCCGAGGACCGACTGCGTGCCGCTGTGCAGCGCTGCGTCGAGACCGAGGACTGCGACCTGTCCGACGAGGTCGACCTGTTGCTCGGCCAGCCGTGGGACGACGAACTCGAGCCGTTCCGGCACGCGGGCGAGGGCGCCCCGGTCCGCTGGTTGCATCAGGTCGGGTAACCCCTCCGCACCACCACCGGCCTGGAGAGCGTGGCCGTTCTGCACCCGTCCGGTGCGAGCGAACCCGGACCTGCGCAGCCGGCCACACCAAATGAGCGGGTGCCGCGCTTACGCCGCGCGGCACCCGCTTCTTTTCGCTTGCTTCTTCAGGCAGTTGAGCCTTCAGGCAGTAAGGCTCACTCGGTGAAGACGAGGCACACGTTGTGCCCGCCGAACCCGAAGGAGTTGTTCAGGGCCGCCAGCGGCCCGGAACGCAGCGCGCGGGGTTCGTGCCGGACGACGTCGACGTCGACCTCGTCGTCGGGGTCGTCGAGGTTGATCGTCGGCGGCGCCTTGCGCTCCTGAAGGGCGAGCACCGTCACCACTGCCTCGAGCGCGCCGGCCGCCCCGAGCAGGTGGCCGGTCATCGACTTGGTGGCCGAGATCGGGGCCCCGTCGGCCGCGTCGCCGAGCACCCTGCGCAGCGCCAGCACCTCGGCCACGTCGCCCTGGGGGGTCGAGGTGGCGTGGGCGTTGACGTGGCCGACGTCCTGCGGGGAGATGCCCGCGTCGACCAGGGCCAGTCGCAACGCGCGGGCGACGCCGCTGCCGGACGGGTCCGGCTGCGCGATGTGATGCGCGTCCGAGGTGATCCCGGCGCCGGCGAGGGTGCAGTAGATCTTCGCGCCGCGAGCCTTGGCGTGCGCCTCGGACTCCAGCACGACCAACGCGGCGCCCTCGCCCAGGACGAAGCCGTCGCGGGCCTTGTCGTAGGGCCGCGACGCCCGCTCCGGCTCGTCGTTGCGAGTCGACATCGCCTTCATCGAGGCGAAGGCCGCCATCGGGAGGGCGTGGATCGCGGCCTCGGTGCCACCGGCGATCACCACGTCGGCCCGTCCGGACCGGATCATGTCCAGTCCGAGCGCGATGCCCTCGGCGCCCGAGGCGCAGGCGCTGACCGGGGTGTGCACTCCGGCCCGGGCCCCGAGTTCGAGGCCGATGGCCGCCGCGGGCCCGTTCGGCATCAGCATCGGGATCGCCAGCGGGGAGACCAGCCGGGCGCCCTTCGCCAGCAGGGTGTCGTAAGCCTGCAGCAGCGTGGTGATGCCACCGATGCCGCTGGCCACCGCGACACCGAACCGCTCCGGGTCGACCTTGCCCGCCAACCCGGAGTCCGCCCAGGCCTCCCGGGCGGCCACCACGGCGAACTGCCCGCCCCGGTCCAAGCGACGCGCCTCGACGCGGCTGAGGACCTCGATCGGCTCGACCAGGACCCGGCCGCCGATGTGCACCGGGAGTTCGGAGACCCAGTCCTCGGTAAGAGTGCGGATGCCGGACTTCCCGGCCAACATCGCCGACCAGGTGCTCGGGACGTCGCCACCTATCGGGGTGGTCGCCCCGAGCCCGGTGACGACCACCGTGCTCGAACTCATGGCCTTTGCTCCTCCTCGGGACCTGTACCGGTTGATCAGGCGTTGGCGGCGATGTACTTGACCGCGTCGCCGACCGTGTTCAGGTTCTTGACCTCGTCGTCCGGAATCTTCACGCCGAACCGCTCCTCGGCGGCCACGATGACCTCGACCATCGACAGCGAGTCGATGTCCAGGTCGGCGATGAAGGCCTTGTCCGGCTGGACGTCCTCGGCCGGGATGCCGACGATCTCGTTCACGATCTCGCCCAGGCCTTCGACGATCTCAGCCTCGGTCACAGCTGCCATTTATGCTTCTCCTAATCGGGTTTCTCGGGGCGGGGATACAAACTGACGGCGTGTCAGAACTAGGGGATGGTCACGACCTGGGCGGCGTAGGACAGTCCGGCGCCGAAGCCGATCAACAGTGCGGTGTCGCCGCTGCGGGTCTCACCGCGTTCCAGCATGGTCTCCATGGCCAGCGGGACCGACGCAGCCGAGGTGTTGCCGGTCTCGATGATGTCGCGCGCGACGGCGACCTTCGCCGGGAGCTTCAAGGCCCGGGTCATCGCGTCGGTGATCCGCAGGTTGGCCTGGTGCGGGATGAACGCGTCGAGATCCTCCAGCGTCAGGCCGGCTGCCTCGACCGCGCGGCGGCACACCGCGGCCATCTCGTAGGCGGCCCACCGGAAGACCGCCTGGCCGTTCATGGTCAGGTACGCCCGTTGGCCGGCGGCGGCCTTGTCGATCCAGTCGCCGTCCATCGCGATCAGCTGGGACTGAGAGCCGTCGGCGCCCCACACCGTCGGGCCGACGCGCGGGGTCTGCGACGGGCCGAGAAGCGCCGCGCCTGCGCCGTCGCCGAAGATGAACGCGATGCCGCGGTCGGTCGGGTCCATCAGCGGGGAGAACTTCTCCGAGCCGATCACCAGCACGTACTCGGCCGAGCCGGTGCGGATCATGCCGTCGGCCAGGGCCACCCCGTGGCAGAACCCGGCGCAGGCGATGTTGACGTCGAACGCGGCGGCCTGCAGCGACCCGACCCGGTGGGCGACCTCGGGGGCCGCGGCCGGGACCTGGATCGTGGTGGTGCAGGAGGCGACGATCACTGCGCCGACGCGGTCCGGGTCGATGCCGGACGCGGCCAGCGCCTTACCGCCTGCGGCTACCGCCATGTCCGCGACGGTCTCGTCGTCGGCAGCGAACCGGCGGGTGGCGATGCCGGTGCGCGACCGGATCCACGCGTCGGTCGAGTCGATGTTTTGGCAGATCTCGTCGTTGGTGACCACACGTGCCGGGCGGTGCCCGCCGACGCTGAGGATGCTCGAGTACGGGGCACCGGCCGACGGACGGATCGCGGTGCTCATTGACGGGCTCCTTCCGGCAGCAGCGCACGCGCCGCTTCCAGGTCGTCCGGGGTCCGTAGCGGCACTCCGGTGACGCCGCGCATCGCGCGCTTGGCCAGGCCGGTCAGCGTCCCGCCCGGGAGCAGCTCGATCATCCCCGTCACCCCGAGTTCGAGCAACGTCGTCGAGCACAGGTCCCAGCGCACTGGGTTGGACACCTGGTTGACCAGCCGGGACAGGAAGTCGGCGCCGTCGGCGACCACCGCGCCGTCGGCGTTGGAGAGCAGTCTGCCGGCTGGGTCGCCGGGGGTGATCGAGGCCGCCAGCTTGGCCAGATGATCGACCGCCGGAGCCATGTGGACGGTGTGGAACGCGCCGGCCACCGGCAGCGGGACAAGTCGGGCCTTCTCCGGCGGGGCGGCGGCGAACGCGTCGAGCTGCTCGAGGGTTCCGGCGGCGACGACCTGGCCCGAGCCGTTGTCGTTGGCGGCCGTCAGCCCCGCGGCGGCGATCGCGGCGAGCACCTGCTCCCGGTCGCCGCCGAGCACCGCTGTCATGCCGGTCGGGGTGACAGCCGAGGCGGCGGCCATCGCGCGGCCACGCTCCCGGACCAGCACCAGAGCCTGCTCCTCGGACAGCACCCCGCAGGTCGCGGCGGCGGTCAGCTCGCCGACGCTGTGGCCCGCGAAGATCATCCCGGAGCGAGCTTCGGCGGAGATCCCGAGCTCACCGAGGGCGGCCAGCCCGGCGGCCACCAGCAAGGGCTGGGCGATCGCGGTGTCCCGGATCTGGTCGGCATCGGCCTTGGTCCCGAAAGCGACCAGGTCGAGTCCGCACACGGCGGAGAACCACTCGATCCGGGTGGCGAAGCCGGGCAGTTCGAGCCACGGCGCGAGGAAACCTGGGGTCTGGGCGCCCTGGCCGGGCGCGACGATCGCGAGCACGTTCCAACGATGGGCGATCGGTGGGTCGCTGCGCCGTAACGCCGGTCACCAAGTTGCCGACCTGCGTTTGTGTGTTTCCTACAACGACCCCTCGTCAGGTTCGAGTCTGCCCAGCGTAAGAGCTATACGCAGCGTGAACGCCGACCGCGAACTCGTGGGTAATGCGCCGGTGACCTCGACCACACGGCGTAGTCGGTACCGGACGGTGTTGGGGTGAACGAACAACAACCGGGCGGTGGCCTCCAGGGAACCGGCCTGTTCCAGGAACGTCGACACGGTGTCCAGCAGGGCCGGCCCGGCAGCCACCAGCGGCCGGTAGATCTCCTCGATCAGCTGCCGTTTGGCCAGGACGTCGCCGGCGATGGCGCGTTCGGCCAGCAGGTCGTCGGCCTCGACCGGGCGCGGGGCGTCCGGCCAGGCCGGCGCGGCTCGCTGCCCGGCCAGGGCCGCCTCGGCGGATCGGGTGGCCGCGGCCAGGTCGACGACTGTCGGACCGACCACCACCGGACCGGGGCCGAAGGCGGCGGACAACGCGGCGGCGGCCGGCCGGGGGTCGTCGGTGCCGCCCACGACCACGACCAGCCGGGCACCCTGGACGCCGACCAGCACGTCGATGTCCTGGTGCCGCGCGATGCGGTGCACCGCCTTGGCCACCACCGCGGGGTCGTGCTCGGTCGTGCTGCCGACCAGCACCGACACCGGGCCGGGCCGGGCCCAGCCCAGCGCGGCCGCCCGCGACTGCAGCGCTCCGTCGGGCTCGCCGCGCAGGATCGCGTCGATGACCGCGGCCTCGAGCCGGGCGTCCCAGGCGCCGCGGGACTCCGCGGCCTGGGCATAGATCTGGGCGGCGGCGAAAGCCAGCTCCCGGGAGTACCGCAGCAGGGCGGTGCGCAGCCAGTCGGCCTCGCCGGCGGCAGCGAGCTCCTCGACCCGGCCCTCCAGGACGTCGACGGTGAGCCGCACGAGCTCGACCGTCTGCTGCAGGCTGACCGCCCGGGTCATCTCGGGCGGGGCCGCGGAGAAGACCTCGATGGGCAGGCGGGCACCGCGGTCCGGGTCGTCGAGCCAGGCGGTGAAGTTCTCGATACCGGTCTGGACGATCAATCCGATCCACGAGCGCTGCTCCGGGGGGAGCGTCCGGTACCAGACCAGGTCGCGGTGCATCCGGTCGAGCGCGGCGGTGGAGATCATCCCGGTCGCGCGGGTGACCCGTCGGACGGTCCGGGGGTGGTCGTGCGCGATCCGCGGGCCTGCGTTCGCGCGCGGGGTCATGCGCGAAGCGTAGGCGCGTCGGAGCCCGTACGGTGGTTCGGTGGCTGCAGGTGACCCGTCGGTGGACCTGAGTCGGATCGCGTTCCTGCTGGAGCGAGCCCATGCCCCGACCTACCGGGTGCGGGCGTTCCGGACCGCGGCCGCCGTCGTCGACACGCTGCCGCCGGGGGAGCTGCAGCGTCGGGCGCGGGTGGGGACCCTGCAGGAGCTGTCCGGCGTCGGACCCAAGACCGCCGACGTGATCGCGGAGTCGTTGGCGGGCGAGGTCCCGAAGTACCTGGCCGACCTGCTGGGCCAGGCGCCGGCCGCGGTGGCCACCGGGGGCGAGGAGCTACGCGCGGCGCTGCGCGGGGACCTGCACACCCACTCGGACTGGTCCGACGGAGGCAGTCCGATCGCCGAGATGGCGCGTACCGCCGCCGACGTGATCGGGCACGAGTACGTCGCGCTGACCGACCACTCGGCCCGGCTGACCGTGGCCAACGGGTTGACCGCCCAGCGGTTGCGTGAGCAGTTGGCCGTGGTGGCCGCGCTGAACGACGAGCTCGCGCCGTTCCGCCTGCTGACCGGGATCGAGGTCGACATCCTCGAGGACGGCACGCTGGACGCCGAGCCGGAGCTGCTGGCGCGGCTGGACGTGGTGGTGGCCAGCGTGCACTCGAAGCTGCGCATGGACACCGAGGCCATGACCCGCCGGATGGTCACCGCGATCGCCAACCCGCACACCGACGTGCTCGGCCATTGCACGGGCCGGATTGTGGGTACCGACCCGGAAGGCAGACGCGGGGGACGGGGCGGGCGGCCGGAGTCGACGTTCGACGCCGAGCTCGTCTTCGCGGCCTGCGCGCGGTTCGACGTCGCCGTGGAGATCAACTCGCGGCCGGAACGCCGCGACCCGCCGAGCCGGCTGATCGACCTGGCCGTCGATTTCGGGTGCCGGTTCTCGATCGACAGCGACGCCCACGCGCCGGGCCAGCTGGACTGGCAGCCCTACGGCTGCGCCCGCGCTGCCGCCCGGGGCCTGACACCCGATCAGATCGTCAACACCTGGGCCCTGCCCGACCTGTTGGCCTGGACGGCCCGGGCTTCGTCCTGAGGTGTTCCGCGGGGCCGGCGGGAGTCAGTTGCAGATCGGCAGGGCCCGGGTGGCGCGGGCGCCGGAGCCGAGGTTGTCCGCGGCGATCCAGGCCAGGTCGGGCAGCCGGAGCCAGTCGGGGCGGGCGGCGTCGCGGCAACTGACCCAGGCCAAGGCACCGAGGGGCAGCATCCCGCCGGCCCGGTGCCCGAAGCCGGGCCCGATCCGCAGGACGGCCCCGGCCGGGGCGACGACCGACTGCGGGTAGGCGCAGCCCGGCAACGCGGTCGCGGTCGGGACGGCCAGGTCGGAGTCGACGACCCAACTGCCCGCGACCAGTTCGTCCCACAGTTGGTCGTCGGCGCTGCGCAGGCGGCAGACCACCTTGGCCAGGCCGCCTCCGGACACCGTCCCGGCACGGCCGGCGTGGGTGTCCGGAGCGTGGTGCGCGACAGCCTTGCGTGGTCCTACCGGGATGGTCGAGGCCACCGTGGCGACCGGGGCGTCCAGGGCGTCGGCATCGACCTTCAGGGTGATGCCGCCGTGCTTCTCGTAGTGGTTGCCGCTGTACTGCTTGGCCCGCTGGTGGCCGGACCACCGGTTGTCCGGGACGGCGCGCCAGCCGGTCATCGTCGTCGTGCCGTCCCAGTGGCCGGCCCAGATCGCGTCGAGGCGGGTGTACTCCGGGTCGACGTAGCGGGCGGCGGCGTCGGCGATCGCGGAGTTCAGGTTGCCGTACATCCCGGCCAGGTAGCCGTGGCGGTGCAGCCCGTTGCTCCAGCCGGAAAGGTACTGCCCGACCGCCTTGGCGCAGGCCGCGTCGCCGAGGTGGTAGCTCTCCATGTCCTCGTAGATCGCGCTGCCGGGGCGCAGGCCGAGCTTCTGCGCGGCCGCGACGGCGTGGTCGGCCTCGGTGGCGCCCTGGGCGCGCGCCTGGTTCGGCTTGATCGCCGCCTTGGCGACGTTGTCCCGGCACGGCGCCTGCAGGCCGAGGTCGATCGGCAGCAGTCGCCAACCCATGTCGGTGACCCTGTTGACCCACTCCGTCGTCAGTTGGGTCTGCCGGCAGCCCCGGTTCGCGCCGCTCAGGTAGATGCCGACGGCGTGGTACTCCGACGTCCGCCAGGCCTCCATCGTGGAGGCGGGCGGGGTCTCGCAGGTGTCGAAGGCCAGCCCCGAGTACTGGGTCACCGCGGCGCCCGGCGGGTACACCGGGCCGGTGGCGGCCGCCTCACCGCCGGCGTGCGCGGCCGGCCCGTAGAACACGGCCACTGCCCCGCCCACCAGGAGCAGTCCCACGGCGAGTAGGCCGACGGCCCGGTCGCGCCGCTTCGCGCAACAGAGACCACGTGGCATGACGGCCTTCCGGTCGGGGGACTGACCCGGGAAAGCCTAGGGACCAGAGTTGCAAATGTGACGGATGTGACTCACGGCGCGTCGCCCCCTCGCCGCACTCCTGCTGCCTGTCCCACCCTTCGGGACGCGCCGATACGTGGGACAGGCAGCAGAAGTCGGATGATTCAGGTGTCGCCGCCGGCCTCGGTGGCCGTGGTGGCGGTGACGTCGGCCAGGCGGTAGCGGTCGAGGGCCTCGCGGACCGTCTCGCGCTTGACCTCGCCGCGGCGGGCCAGGTCGGACAGCGTCTGGACGACGATCGACTGGGCGTCGACCTTGAAGTGCCGACGCAGCGCGGCCCGGGTGTCCGAGCAGCCGAAGCCGTCGGTGCCGAGCACCGAGAAGTCGGTGTGCACCCAGCGGGAGATCTGGTCCGGCACCGCCTTCATCCAGTCGCTGACCGCGACGACCGGGCCCGGGGCGGACTCCAGCGCCTGGACCACGAACGAAATCCGGGCCGGCTCCTCCGGGTGGAGCAGGTTGTGCTCGTCGCACTCCATCGCCTCGCGGCGCAGCTCGGTCCAGGAGGTGGCCGACCAGACCGCGGCCGCCACGCCCCACTCCTGGGCCAGCTCGCGCTGCGCGTCGAGCGCCCAGATCATCGCCGGGCCGGAGGCCAGGATCTGCGCCGCCGGCGCCGTCTCCGGCAGGGCCGGTGCGGCGGCGTAGCGGTACAGGCCACGCAGGACGCCTTCGACGTCGAGGTCGGCCGGCTCGGCCGGCTGCAGATACGGCTCGTTGTAGACCGTCAGGTAGTAGAAGACGTCCTCGCCGTGCGGGTGCTCCGGCGAGCTGCCGTACATCCGACGCAGGCCGTCCTTCACGATGTGCGCGACCTCGAAGCTCCACGCCGGGTCGTAGGCCACGCACGCCGGGTTGGTCGAGGCCAGCAGCTGCGAATGGCCGTCCTCGTGCTGCAGACCCTCACCGTTGAGCGTCGTGCGTCCGGCCGTCGCGCCGAGCATGAAGCCACGGCCCAACTGGTCGGCGAACGCCCAGGCGGCGTCGCCGGTCCGCTGGAAGCCGAACATCGAGTAGAAGATGTAAACCGGGATCATGTGCTCGCCGTGCGTGGCGTACGCGGTGCCCGAGGCGGCCAGCGAACCCATCGCGCCGGCCTCGCTGATGCCCTCGTGCAGGATCTGACCCTGCTTCGACTCCTTGTACGACAGCAGCAGCTTGCGGTCGACCGCCTCGTAGGTCTGGCCGTGCGGCGAGTAGATCTTGGCGGTCGGGAAGATCGCGTCCAGGCCGAAGGTGCGGGCCTCGTCCGGGATGATCGGCACGAAGCGGTGGCCGATCTCCGGGTCCTTGATCAGGTCCTTGAACAGCCGGACGAATGCCATCGTGGTGGCCACCGACTGCTTGCCCGAACCGCTGCGCAGCTCGGTGTAGACGGCGTCGCCGGGCAGCTTGATCGGCTTCGGGTTGACCGTCCGGCTCGGCACGTAGCCGCCCAGCGAACTGCGCCGGTCCTGCAGGTACTGGACCTCCTCGGAGTCCGCGCCCGGGTGGAAGTACGGCGGCAGTGGATCCTCGAGGGCCTCGTCCGTGATCGGCAGGTGCAGCCGGTCGCGGAACTCCTTGAGGTCGGCCTTGGTCAGCTTCTTCATCTGGTGCGTGGCGTTGCGGGCCTCGAAGCTCTTCAGCGTCCAGCCCTTGATGGTGTGCGCCAGGATCACCGTCGGCTGGCCGACGTGTTCCTGGGCGGCCTTGAATGCGGCGTACACCTTGCGGTAGTCGTGGCCACCGCGGGACAGCTTCATCAGCTGGTCGTCGGTCAGGTGCTGCACCATCTTGCGCAGCCGGGTGTCCTTGCCGAAGAACGTCTCGCGGATGTACGCACCGTCCTCGGTGGTGAACGTCTGGAACTGGCCGTCCGGGGTGGTGTTCATTGCGTTGACCAGGACGCCGTCGACATCCGCGTGCAGCAGCGGGTCCCAGTCGCGGCCCCAGATCACCTTGATGACGTTCCAGCCGGCGCCGCGGAAGTAGCTCTCCAGCTCCTGGATGATCTTGCCGTTGCCGCGGACCGGGCCGTCCAGGCGCTGCAGGTTGCAGTTGATGACGAAGGTCAGGTTGTCGAGCTCCTCGCGGGAGGCCAGGCCGATCGCGCCCAGCGACTCGGGCTCGTCCATCTCTCCGTCGCCGAGGAATGCCCACACGTGGCTGCGCGAGGTGTCCTTGATCTGACGGTTCAACAGATAGCGGTTGAACCGGGCCTGGTAGATCGCGTTGATCGGGCCCAGGCCCATGGAGACGGTCGGGAACTCCCAGAAGTCCGGCATCAGCCGCGGGTGCGGGTAGGACGGCAGGCCGCCGCCCGGGTTGGTCAGCTCCTGCCGGAAGCCGTCGAGTTGGCTCTCGCTCAGCCGGCCCTCGAGGAAGGCGCGGGCGTAGATGCCGGGGGAGGCGTGGCCCTGGATGAAGACCTGGTCGCCGGACTCCCCGCCGGTCTTGCCGCGGAAGAAGTGGTTGAAGCCGACCTCGTAGAGGCTGGCGGAGGAGGCGTAGGTCGCGATGTGGCCGCCGACGCCGATGCCCGGGCGGTTGGCGCGGGACACCATGATCGCGGCATTCCAGCGGATGAACGCGCGAATGCGCCGCTCGATGAACTCGTCACCGGGGAACCACGGCTCGGACTCCGACCCGATCGTGTTGATGAAGTCGGTGCTGCGCAGGCCGGGGACGCCGACCTGACGCTCCCGCGCCCGCTCGAGCAGACGCAGCATCAGGTATCGAGCCCGCGCACGGCCTGCTGTGTCGACCACTGAGTCCAGCGACTGGAGCCATTCCTGCGTCTCCTCGCCGTCCACGTCGGGGATCTGGGTGGGTAGCCCGTCGCTGATGACTGAGAAACGTTCGCGTCCCGTTGCCACGCGTTACTTCCTTCTTCCGGCGGGAGCGCTGATCGAGCGCCTCCGAGCGAGCAGTGTGCTCCCATCGTTGTCGGTCGCGCCCGTCGGCGCATCTCTACCCTCGGGTAGCCGACTGTGTGATCGCTCATCCCGACGCCGGCATCGTCCGGCCGGGGTACTTGCCTTCGAGCCTCCGGCGCGGTGGACTACGCGTGAGTAGAAGGTCCACTACGCGACGTGCGCATGCACGAGTCGAAGGGGGAGGGCACTTCCGTGAGCGCGAGCGCCGACGGCGCCGGCGGTACGGTCTCCGGGCGGCTCGGGGTCACTCCTGGCCAGGTGATCCAAGAACTCGGCTACGACGACGACGTCGATCATGATCTGCGCGCCGCGATCGAGGACCACATCGGCGGCGAACTGGTCGAGGAGGACTACGACGACGTTGCCGACGCGGTGCTGCTGTGGTGGCGCGTCGGCGACGGGGATCTGGTCGACGCGCTGGTGGACGCGCTGTCCTCGCTGGCCGATGGCGGCGTGATCTGGGTACTGACCCCCAAGGCGGGTCGGGACGGCCACGTCGAGCCCAGCGACATCGGCGAGGCGGCCCCCACCGCGGGGCTGGCCCAGACCAGCCACGTCAGTGCCGCGCCGGACTGGTCCGGCACCCGCCTGGTCGCGCCCAAGGCCGCACGCTCCAAGCGCTGACGGCGTCGTCTCTTCGCTGCCCCGCACGGCGCGAAGGAGGAACGGTGGCGTACCGTCAATGCATGGCTCTGGAGGGCAAGCCGGTGGAGATCGGCGACCGTGCGCCCGACTTCACCCTTCGCGACCATCACAACGTCCAGATCGCACTGTCCGACCTGCGTGGGCAAGCGGTCCTGCTGGTGTTCTACCCGTTGGCCTTCACCGGGATCTGCTCCGGTGAGCTCAACCTGATCCAGTCGGAGATCGACGCGTTCCAGAACGAGCGCACCCAGGTGCTCGCGGTCTCGGTCGACTCCCCGTACGCGCTGCGCGTGTTCTCGGACACCCAGGGTCTGAGGTTCCCGCTGCTTTCGGACTTCTGGCCGCACGGCGCCGTGGCCACTTCTTACGGCGTCTTCGACGCCGACGCAGGCGTGGCGACCCGGGCGACATTCCTCATCGACTCGGGGGGCGTCGTGCGCTGGAAGATCGTGAGCGATCTCGGTCGCCCGCGTAATCAGGCCGATTACCACGCCGCTCTCGCTAATCTCTACGCTGCCGAGTTCGCCTGAGCCGCGCGTGAGCGTGCGACGGCCGACCCGGGGCGCATAGCTCAGCGGTAGAGCACCGCCCTTACAAGGCGGCTGTCGCAGGTTCGACCCCTGCTGCGCCCACTGGCAACACGGTCCGAGATACGGTCAAGCGCGTTCGGCCTACGTAACCGCGACCTCCGGAGTTGCCGTGCGCCGTCGCCGCGATCGCTCCGGCTGCCGATTCCGATTGGCCGCCTGCGTCGCTGCCGGCGCGCTGGTTCTTCCCGCTGCCTGCGGCGATGACCACGACGCGGCCGGTCCGACCGTGGCCCCGACCGCCGGCCCGAGCGTCGACCCCAACGCGGTCGTCATCGGCCACGCGGGCAGTTTGAACGGGCTGGTGCAGGACAAGCTGACCGCCGCGATGGCCGCTGCGGGGATCGCGATCCACAGTGAGCCGGGCGCCTCGCTGGCAGCGGCCCAGAAGATCAAGGACGGCACGCCTACCGAGCTGTACGCCACCGCGGACGCCAACACCAACAAGGTGCTGATGGGTGCGGCCAACGGCGACAAGGTCCGCTGGTTCGCGACCTTCGCGAGCAACTCCGTCGTTGTCGCCTACAGCCTGATCAGCCCGAAGCTGGCGGACTTCGAGAAGGCCGAAGCGGGCAAGACCACGTGGTATGCGCCGCTGGAGGAGAAGGGCGTCCGGGTCACTCGTAGCGATCCGGATACCGATCCCGGTGGCTACTTCACGGTCATGGTGGCTCAGCTCGCCGGCTTGGACGCCAAGGACCCAGGTCTGAAGAACCGCCTCCTGGGGGACGATCGCAACCCCGCTCAGGTGCGCCCCGGGGCCGCCGGCCAGCCCAAGAGCGGCGCCATCGATGCCTCGTTCATGTACCGCACCCAGGCCCTGGCCGCCGGGTTGCCATTCGTCGAGCTGCCCAAGCAGATCAACCTCAGCGATCCCAGCCAGAACAAGAGCTACGCCCGCGCGACGTTCACAACCAAATCCGGTATCACCTACACCGGCGCCATGATCGCCTACAGCATCGCTCCTGTTGAAGGTGCCGCACACTCCGCGCAGGCCTTGCGCATCATCGAATTCCTGCTCTCCGACGAGGGTCAGAAATTGACTCGATCCCTCGGGTTCTTGGCTATACCGGTGCTGATCGGCGGCGACCGCTCTGCCGTCCCGCCCTCTGTCGCGAAGTACGCGGCCGGGGACTGGCCTGGGTAGCGTCGCCGCCCTCGTCGAGGGCAAGGCCGTCGACCGAAAGTAGAAACGGCCACGACGCCGCCGTCTTGCGCGACGGGCGGCGCCCGGAGGACGCTTCCAGGTGAGCGGTGTCCCAGACCCCGGCGTGGCTCGAGGAGGCACGGCGGTGAGCGATGCAATCGTCGATCCCGACTGGCTGGCCCGGGAGCTCGACAAGATCACCACCGATCTGGAACTGCGCTTTCCCACCTCCTTGCCGGGGGCGGTGCGTGCAGCCGTCAACGAGGCGTCGCGACGAGTTTCGTCCACCGCGAAGATCTCCAACTGTCTGCCGGTCCTGATCCCCGCGCGCCGTCGAGATGCTGGGCAGCGCGTCGCCGATTGTGTGACCCGCCGCCGGATGGTTTCCGTCCTGGTTCGCGGTTGAACCCGCCGATTGGTGGCAGTCGGCAGGCATGGATGTCGCGCAAGTTCTGCTGGAGTTCCTCGACCGGATCCCCGACGCGGTGCGTGCCGGGGTCGGGGAGCTGGATGCCGCTGGGCTGCGCCGGGCGCCGGGGGACGGCAATCCGGTGGGATGGCTGGGTTGGCACCTGACTCGGGTGCTCGACGACCACGTGGCCGAGGCGTTCGACGTCCGGCAGGTCTGGGTGCGCGACGGCTGGGCGCCGCGGTTCGGGTTGGCCGCGGGTGCGATGGACACCGGTTACGGTCACACCCGGGCGCAGGTCGAGGCGCTGGCGCCGGAGGGTGCGGCGGTCGTCGTCGAGTACCTGGTCGCCACCCACGCCCAAGCGCGGTCCGTCATCGCCAAGGTCGACGCGGCCGAACTGGAGCGCGTCGTGGACCGCTCCTACGATCCGCCGGTCACGTTGGGCGTGCGCCTGGTCAGCGTGGTCGAGGACTGCCTGCAGCACGCCGGACAGATGGCGTACGTGCGGGGCCTGCTCAAGTCCTCCTGAGCGCCAGGGCTACACCGACTGCGGGTGGATGATGCTCGCCGGTTCCCCGTCGGGCGGGAGTCCGGACGCGGTCGTCTGCGGTCCGCCGACCGTGGGCGAGATTCGTTGCGCCACCCACTTGATCTTCTCGTAGTGCTCGCGACCGGCACGGGCGCCGAGGGTGTAGCCGATGCCGACACCACCGAGGAAAACCAGCTTTCGCAACACGTCGACCTCCCGATCGCAGTTGGTGGATCAGGTGGACCCGTGATCGACGGCCGCGCCGCTGAGTACCTGGTCTATCCGGGCCGCAGCCTCCAGGTGATGCACCGTCAGATCGCCCGCGCCCGGTCCGAGCACCATTCGCAGGCTGCCGTCGGAGTCATCCACGGTCAGGTCGGCGCCGGCACCGGCGGCCTCGCGAACGCCGTCCCGCAGCGCCCCGCGGCTGTCGTCCGCGACTGCGAACTGGCGCACCAACGAAGTGCCGTGCCGCTGCCAGCCCGGCAGGCCGTCGAGGGCCTCGTCGACCTGGTCGGGGCCCAGCGCGGCCGGGTCCGACCCCAGCCCGGGGATCGGGTTGCCCTTCGGATCACGAACAGTCATGTGTCCCGGTTACCCCGCACCGGCGCGCCGAACCGCCCGCCGGTGTGCGCCTCGGGATTGCGGATGCCTGGAGCGGATAGCCTCGATCGACGCACACCGCCCAAGGGGGAGCCGAATTGCCCAGCAGTACCCGTTCTTCCGACGTGACCACCGCCGCGCAACCGGACGGCCGGTGGAAGTTGCCCAGTTCGCCCGGGATCGGCGGCTCCATGATCAGCGGACCCGCGCGGTTGGTCGACCAGTTGGTCAGTCAGGTCCCCCGGGTACTCACCTCCGTGATCCACCGACTCACCGGACGGGACAGCGCCCCCGCGCCGCGGGCGACCGCCCCGGACCCGCGCAAGTCGGCACCGCCCCGCGGGCCGACGACGCCGGTGCTGCGCAAGCCGGAGCCTGTTCGCGAAGCGGCCGCGCCGGTCCGGCCTGTGGCTGCGCCCGCTCCGAAAAAAGCAACGCCCGCAACGGAAGCGGCCCCGCCGGCGGCTCGGAAGGCGGAGCCGACTCGCGAGACGGCCTCGCCTCGGGCACCGAAGGCTGCGGCCCAGCCCGTAGCTCGCAAGGCCGCAGCGACGGCGCCGGTCGCCCGCAAGAAGCAGGCCCCGGCCGCGCGCCGTGCACCGGCCCGTAAGGGATTACCCGTCAAGGACTACGAATCGCTGTCCGCAGCCGACGCCATCACCGCGATCCGCTCCCTGTCCGAGGTGGACAAGGTGGCGGCGATCGCCAAGCACGAGCAGGACAACAAGGCCCGGGTCACCGTGATCAACGCGGCCGAGCAGCGCGCCCGCGGGCTGTCCGCGCCCGGGGCCGACTGACCAAGGGCGCGGCGGTTCTCCCGGGCCCGGGGATGCTGCCCATCGTCGGCGTGGCTCGGAGAGCCGCTGGACCTCGGTGGTGCAAACCCGCGGCAATAGTTTGAGAGCCATGTCTCTCCGATCACCGGACGAAGCTTCCGGGTGGGTCGGTGCGGGTAGGAGGACCTTCGTCCGCGACAGCGCCGAACCGGTGCGCAGCAGGGAAGGGGGTCCGTGAACACGACGCGACGGGAGTCGTCCAGACCGGTGCCCTCGTGCTCGGGCAACGGACCCCGATTCTGCGTCGAGCTCGACCCGGCGCGGCGAGCCGGCGAGATGGCCCTGGTGCGCGACGCCATGAGGGAATGGCTGCGTGAGGCCGACGTCGACGACCGCGTCGCCGCGGAGATCCTGGTCGCCGCCGGCGAGGCGTGCGCGAACGTCCTGGAGCACTCGGGTGCCCGACGTACCGACGCGGCCCCGGCGGGCTGGATCGAGGCCTGCCTCGACGACGGCTTCGTGCACGTCGTCATCGCGGACAACGGGCGCTGGATCGAGCGCAGCCCAGCGGCCTTCGAGCGCCGCAACCGCGGCCGGGGCAGGCTGCTCATGGCCGGACTCATGGACGAGTGCGAGATCTCGACGAGCGGTTCGGGCACGACGGTGACGCTTCGCAAGGCGCTACCACCCGGATCCCGCTGACTCGCTTTCGCCGGGTTCTCGCCACCGACCGGACCCGGTCGACGGACGAGTGCCTTTCGGCGATGATCAGCAACTCTGCACCGAGCCTGTTTCTGCCCGCACGGACCGACCGAGGAGTTGACTCGTGACGCACGCCGCACCGCAACGGCTGGAATTGAGCCGCGCTCCGGACGGGACGATCGTGCTGCGCGGCGAGGTCGACATGACCACGGCGCCGGCCCTGCGCGCGGCGCTCGTCGGCGGCCCGGATGGGCACGACGGCGCCCTGCGGATCGACCTGCGCGAGGTGACGTATCTGGACAGCGCCGGGCTCTCCCTGCTCTACGACCATGCCCGTCACCTGCACCTGATCGCGGCGCCGAACACCGCTGTCGCGACCGTCCTCGAGATCGGCGGCCTGGTCGCGGCGGCCACCGTGGAACTGCTGCCCCCGGGGTCGTGACGTCGACCCGGAGCCGACGGGTCACCGCGGTTCCGGACGGTCCAGGTTCCAGTGCCGGGCCGCGGAGGCCAGGCGCGGACCGTCCGCATCGTCGCAGGTCAGGATGAATCGGCTGATCGTGCGTTGCCCGCCCTCGTGGTCGCCGTAGAGCAGGTCCAGGGTCAGCACCTCCTGATGCTCGATCGCCCGCCGGACCACCCGGAAGACCTCGTCGTCGGTGTCCCGGAACGCACCCTGCCAGAACCCGGTGTCACCTGCCGGCACGTAGATGTCGCGCCGCAACAGGCGGAATTCCCGCTCCTCCGGCGCGTTGGAGTCGGCGTCGCGGGCCGGTCCGATCGACCACCCGTGCAGCACGGCCAAGCCTTGGCCCACGTTGCGCAGGGCCACCGCGAGGTAGATGGTTTCGGACGCAATCTCGGTGACCGCGTACCCACCGGGCACGGCCACCCAGTGCCCGTCCGCGTAGCCCACCTTCTCCTCCGGGTCCTGGACCCGGGAGGGCAGCAGCGCCGGCCGCAGTCCGGCCAGCAGCGACCGCTCCGCGGCCCGCGCGGCCCGGTTCGCCGACCGGACCGAGGCGTACGTCGCGCTCGCGAGCAGCACCGTCCCACCCCCGGTGGCCAGCGAGGACGCGGTTGCCCAGTCCAATCGTCCGCCCGCCACCTCTCCTGCTCACGCACCTCGCGAGAGTCTGCCCGGCCGGCGCCGGTCCGAACCCGCGCACGGTCGCGGCCCGGCTCCGGTATCGCAGCGAATGGGCTGAACCGACCGGGGTATCTCGGGGGTTGATGAATCAGCTCATGGGGAGGTTCTTGATGGCCACGACCGACGTACCGCTACCGGGGAACACGCTCGACGCCGACGTGCTGCGGCACCTCGCGGAGGCGTGCAGAGACTTCCGTGCAGTGAACGTGGAGCGGGTCGCGTTGTTCGAGGCCGCCACGGTGTCGGCCAAGCTGCCACGGGACGTCGCCGAGCGCGACGGCCGACTCGGCGCGCTCGGGCTGACCCCGTACTGGGGTCCGGCCCCGGCGCGACTGGACGCCTACACCGCGGCGACGTCGTTCCTGAAGGAGGCCCGGCGCCGGCGGGAGGCCAGCCGGGTGCCGGTACGGGCCTCGCGGCTGGCACAGCGCGTGCACGGCGGCACCAGCGCCGCGTCGTACGCCCGCCAGTGGCGCTCCGCACGCCGGGCGGTGGCCGAGTCGGCGCCGGAGACCTCGCCGGCGGCCCCGGCCGAGGACCCGGCCGAGAAGTTGTTGGAGCCGGCCGGCGAGGCCTGACCCGCGCGCCCGCTGCACCCCTGCAACTCCAGGACCGGCACACCGAAACCGCGGTGGTTGCTGCAGGCACGCAAGCGTGGCTTGGCACGTCCGACAACCGAGACTTGCGCGACTCGCGGTCCTCCCTTTCGGGCGCTGTACTTCTCGGAACCCAGTACCGCCGCGCCCCCGTCGGGCGAGGCGAACCGCCGGGACCGACTCGGGAACGGCTCACCCTTGACAGTGTATGCAGATTGCATGTCCTGCATCGAAACGCATACTCTCGGTGCATGCCACTCGTCCAGGTACGCGATGTCCCCGAGGTCACGCTGCGAGCGCTCAAGGCGCGCGCCGCCGAACGCGGCCTCACGCTCAGCGCTTACCTACGCGGCGAACTGGACAGGATCGCGGCCGTACCGACCAACGCAGAGATCGTCGAGCGACTGGCCCGGCGTAACCGGCGCGGTGGGCCAACGGTCGCCGACACTGTGGCGGAGATCCGCCGGACCCGCGAGGCTTCGTGATCGTCATCGAGTCGTCAGCGATGGTCGACGCGCTTGTTGACGATCCGGCCAACCCGGAGTTGCTGGCCCTCATTGCGGGCAGCGATCTGCACGCGCCCTCGCTGATCGATTACGAGGTGGCGAGCGCGCTGCGGGGTCATCTGCTCGGTGGGAAACTTGCCGAGGAACAACTCGAGGATGCGACCGAGGACTTCACCGCGCTGCACATCGAGCGGTATCCGTTGTCAGCCATGATCCGCGATGTCCTGGACCTGAGGGAAAACTTCACGGTCTACGACGCGGCGTATGTAGTGCTTGCGCAAGCGCTGGAGGTCCCGCTGATCACCGTCGACGGCAAGCTGGCCGCAGCTCGCCAGATCGGTGTCGACGTACGCGTTCTCCGACCGCCTCAGTAGCCGCCGGCCGCCGGATCGGTGTTCACCTCTTGGACCGGCTGCGACAGCGTCACTGGGAACGTCTGCACGGTGACCGTCGGCACGGTCCTGGCGAGCTCCCACGCCAAGCACATGCACAAGGCGGAAACCACTGCGCTGGTGACCGTGACCCCCACGTTCACCCGCATACCGCTCCCGCCGCCCCGTCACCAGCACGACTGCCGCGTGTCCAACGACCCCAACGGCGCCGGTCCGAGCGGCGCAACCCATGACCGGACGTACTCGAACCGGCTCAGATCATCCGGCTATTCCCTTGGCAGGGTCCCCACGGCCGGCGCGTCCGTGGTCGTCCGGGTGCGCCGGGGCGGCTGAGCGCGGCGGATCCCGGCCCGGCAGGGGAACCGGGTCGACGGCTCTCGTCCCGCAGGACGAGGCGCGAACCCCCGGCGGCAGCTAGTTTTCGGCGGGGAGGCGCCGGAAGATGACTGTTCCCGTCGGGCAACCGCCCTCGGACCTGGACTCACCGGGCGAGGGCGCGCACTTCGCTGTGCTGTGCGCCGATCCGGGCGAGCGGCAGAACCTGCTTGCCACCTACCTCGCCGGGGCTGTCCGCCGGGGTGAGAACGCGGTGTGCGTGACCGCCGAGGCGCCCGAGGAGCTGCGCGCGCGGGTGGCCCGCCGGACCGGCGGTGACCCCGCCGCGGGGGTCGACGTGGTCCCGACCGTCGGCTCCTACCTGCACGACGGACGGTTCTCCGGGGAGTTCATGCTCGGCTGGCTGGCCGAGCTGGCCGCCCAGTCCCCGATCGGCAGCACAGAACCGCGGGGGTGCATCGCCGGGGTGCTGGACTGGGTGGACGACCTCGACCCGGCCGGGTATCAGGACCTGTTCCGCTACGAGTCGACGTTGAACCTGCTGGCCCCCACCTCCCGGCACAGCCTGGCCTGCTTCTACGACTTGGCCCGGCTGCCGGCCGCCGAGGTCGTGAACGTGATGCGGGCCCATCCTCGTCTGGTGGTTTCCGGTCAGGTCTGGAACAGTCCGTTCTACGACGACGAGGACCTGCGGCCCTTGCCGTTGCCGGACCCCGGCGGCCCCGCCGGTGGAACCGGTTGACCAGGTACCCACTCTCGGCCGAGCACGGAGCGCCCCACATGCTCGACACCGGCACGGCCGGTTTCTCCGGTGACCCGCGCCTGGTGGAGCTGGCCCGTTCCGGCGCGGCGCCACCCGGGATGGCGTGCACGGACCTGCACAAGCTCACCCTGCTCTCGATGCTGATGACCGAGCGCCCGGAGCGGGACATCGTCGAACTCGCCCTGGCCACCGTGCCCACGCTGCTGGCCTGCGACGACGTCCACCTGCACCTGACCGAGGGCGGCTGGATCCCGGGCCCGCCGAGCGACGCGGCGCTGGCCGCCGTGCCGGCTGCCGACGCCGAGGGCCTGCCGGTGCGGTTGGCCGGCGCGACGGCCGGCTGGGCGGTGCCGGTGCGCAGCCTGCGGCTCGCGCTGGGCCACCTGGTGGTCGTGGGCCCGGCCGAGCCCGACGACGATGCACTGTTCGCCGTCCAGGTCCTGGCCCAGCAGTTGGCCGTCGCTCTGGACAACGCTCGCCGGCACGCCCGGGAACTGGCGCTGGCCGACGAGCTCGCCGTGGTCAACTCGAGCCTGGCCGACAAGGTCGACCGGGTCGGCCGGATCCTGCACATGCACGAGCGGCTGATCACGGTGGCCGCCGACGGCGACGTCGCGGCGATCACCGCGGCGGTGGGGGAGCTGACCGGGCATCCGGTGGCCCTGGACGTCGGCGACGGGACTCTGGATCCGGCCACCGGCGACTGGTCCGGCCAAGTCGCACGCTCCCCACGGGCCCGCGAGCGGCTCGTCGAGCGGCTGCGCCGCGAGCCCCGTTCGGTGCGCGACGGCGACCAGTTGGTCGCCCTGGTCGGGCGCCGCACGCCTGCCGCCGCACTGCTGCAACTGGCCGACCCGGGCCGAACTGCAGGCGACTACGAGGCGCTGGTGCTCGAGTACGCCGCCGCGATCGCCGCCGTCGAACTGGCCCGATCGGCGAAGTTGTCCGCGGCCGAGCGCCAACTGCGTGCGGATCTGGTCGACGAGCTGCTGCTGGGCATGCCGGAGGCGGTGGCCCGGGCCCGGGCCGAGGCACTCAGCGTCGACCTGGACGCGCCTCGTCGGGTGGTCCTGCTGCGCCCGGCCTGCCCGCAGGCCGACCCGGTGTCCCTCGAGTCGCTGCGCAGCGCCATCGGACGGCTGCTCGGCCGGCACGCCGAATCGGTCCTGTCCGTCGTGCGCGGACGTGAGCTGATCTGCCTGGCCCCAGCTGCGCTGTCCTGGACCGACAGCCTCAAGGAGCTGCGGACCGAGGCCGGTGTCGGACCGTGGCGGGTGGCCGTCGGCAGCTTGTGCCGGAGCGTCCCGCAGTTCCCGACCAGCCTGCGGCACGCCCGACAGGCCGCCGCTCTGACTGAGCACACCGACCGGGAACTGGTGTGCTTCGACGATCTCGGCATCCATCGGCTGCTGGCGCTGAACAACGACGCCGGCGACCTGGACGACTACATCGAGGAGTGGCTCGGCGCGCTGATCCAGTACGGCAGCCGCAACCACGCGGCGGCCGACCTGGTCGGGACACTACGCAGTTACTTCAACTCCGGAGCCTCGATCACCGGCACTGCGGGAGTGCTGCACCTGCACGAGAGCACCGTGAAGTACCGCCTGCAGCGCATCGTCGACATCACCGGGCACGACCTGTCGGACCCGGCCACCAGATTTGCCATGCAGGTCGCCGTCCACGCGCTGGAGGCCCGAGAGGCACTCGGACCCCGAATTGGCTGAGTGGGCGGATTTCCCTTACGAGCAAGGAGTTTCGCGGTGAATGCTGAGCTGGTCGTAGCCGATTTCTTCGCGCGCCTGGACGTGGCCGACTTCGAGAAGAGCCGGCTGGCCTTCGGCGAGTCGATCACCGAGGACTGCGTATGGATGAACAGCGGATTTCCGACGTGTGAGGGCAAGGCGGCCTGTCTGGGCTTCTGGGACGGGTTCAACCAGGCCTCCGGCTTCGTCGGCCTGCGCGTGGAGATGATCGCGGCCGCCGTGACGGGCACCACCGTCGTGACCGAGCGGATCGATCACCTGCTGAACGCGGCCGGCGAGGTCTTCGCCTCGATCCCGTTGGCCGGGGTGCTGGTCGTGCGCGACGGCAAGATCGCCGCCTGGCGCGACTACTTCGACCCGCGCCCGCTGATGGGCTGAGGGATCCTCAGCGGGTGAACCCGTAATCGGTCGCGTTGCTCCACTGCGGGTTGGCGGCCTCCCAGGCCTTCCAGCCCGGGATCGACGGGTCGAGCTTCTGGAACATCATCCAGGCGAACTGGAACAGCTTGCGATCGGTCGACGAGCGCACGATGTCGGCGTTGGCGTTGCACGTCCACACGCCTTCCTGAAGGCCGCGGCACTCGTCGTAGACCAGGAACTGGCCGAACCCGGGCATCCCGGTGTTGGCGATGGGGTAGCCGCCGAAGTTCTCCCCGGAGTTGGCCCGCCAGTCCAGGATGATCGCCGGTCGGCCGTCGACGTAGCTGCGGCCGCGGATCACGTGGCCCAGCACGGTCTGCGGGTGCTTGTGCGGGAACCATTGATCGGGCGCATAGGGCAGCATCGGCTCGGCGACCGGGCTCTCCGAGACCGACGGGAAGAACCGGTTGGTGATCTGGCCGCCGGCCTGAGTCGGGGTGAACAGCCGCTTGCCGCCCCAGATGTTGGCGGCGACGAAATCCTGGCCGGGCCGGCTGAAACCGCCGTCCGGGCAGCCGAACTCGGCAGGCGTGGGGAACTCGTACTCCGGCGAGCCGAAGTAGTACTCGCCCATCCGCGGCCAGACGTTCATGTCGGTGCACACCGGGCCGCCGTAGACCAGCGTGTCCGGGCCGAACATCGGGCCGCCCTCGCCCTCCCAAGCGAACAACTGGCGCTTGACTGCCTCCGGCGCCAGGATCTGCGCCTCCTCGGTTCGGTGCCAGTGGCCGTTCCAGTCCGAGCAGGCTTCGCCGAGTTGGTCCGCGGTCCGGAACCCGGAGTTGGGGTGGGCGGCTTTCCACTGCACGGCGAGCGGGTCGAGCACCGCGCCGGCCGGGCGCACGGCTGGCTGCTGATCCGGGTTGGGCACCAGCGGGCAGTTGTCCAACCGGTTCGGGATCCCGTCGTGGTCCCAGTCCTCGTCCCCCCAGGCGCCGGCCGGTTCGGCGGGCGGGACGGGCCGCGACAGGCGCGGCTGGTCGTCGGGGCAACCCCAGTCGCCGCAGGAGGCGCCGGCCGCGGCGGCGGTCACCGGCACTCCGAGCAGCAGTCCCGCTATCGCGACCGCGGACAGCGACCTGCGCACGGCTGCCGTCCGGGGGCGACGTGACGAGTGCTTTGCCATGGTCGACTCCTGCCGGTGTCGCGTAACTTACCGTTGGTAAGTACGCTCACCTTGGCACGGTCCAGCCGCCGTTTCAAGAACGAATCGCACTGAACTGCGCGAACCGGACCCCCGACTCCGGATGCGCCTCGCGCGCTCGGCCGGAGCGCCCGGGTCGGCGTCCCACCGGATCTGACGGCCAGTCAGAAGCATTGCCCGGTTGCGGACCGGTGCCGATCAGGTCGGTCGTGGGGCCTGCGGCACGCGCTCGCGGACGTACTGGACGAAGCCGCGGACCACGCCGGCGGCGCGGAACGGACGCAGTACCGCCGCGATCGCGAACAAATGCAGGCAGATCACGAGCTCCGTCGCGACCAGGGCCCCGAAGCCGTCGCCGCTGTACGCGCCCATGTGGTCCCACGTCCCGGCGACCAGCCCGAAGGGGTCGAGCAACCTGATCATTCCCACGCTTCCCTTGCCGATGTTTTGCACCTTCGACGTAAATTCCCCACCCCGTGGTTTCCGAATCTTCGGTGGAATTCGAGGGCACAAGCGATTCGCACTGGGAGAGCCGTGGACATCGGCCGAACGGACGACCGCCCCCGGCGTCCGGGTGAACCGAACTGGGAATCCGGCACGCCCTGGGTGGATTTGCCGTATCTCGGAACCGAACACCCACCACGGCGCGTCTCAGTCCCACTGCGCGCTGCAGCGGCGGCGGGCGAGAGGGGAGCGGGCTGATGGTCGTGCTTGGTCTGGACAGGCCAGTCGGCACCCAGCGTTTGTTGCTGCGCCGTGTGTGGCAGCCGATCGAGTCCGCACCGGCAACCGTCTCCCGCCACGACGCGGTCGGGTTGGGCCTGGCCCTGCTCAACTGGATGGTCCTGCTGCTGCTCCTGTGCGGCCTGCTGCTGGCCAAGACCCTGCCCACCTCGACCGGAACCGCCGGCTCGGACACCGTCACCGGCGTCGCCAGCGTGACCTGCCACGGCAAGACCTGCTCCAAGGTCACCCCCGTCGGCTGATCGATCCCGGGCGCGGCCCCGATAGCCTCCGAGCGTGCCCGACCGCAGCTCCGCCGACGCCGCGCCGGCTCGTCTCGGCGAGATCGTCGGCATCCTCGCCGGCCGTTACGACCCATCGCTGGCCGCCTCCTGGGACGCGATCGGACTGGTCTGCGGCGACCCGGACACGCTCGTGCGTCGGGTGTTGTTCGCGGTAGACCCGGTGGCGGCAGTGGTCGACGAAGCGCTCGAGTGGGGTGCCGAGTTGTTGGTGACCCACCACCCGCTGTTCCTGCGCCCGGTCCACGGGGTCGCCGCCACGACGCCCAAGGGCCGCGTGGTGCACCGTCTGCTCGGTGCCGGGTGCGGGTTGCTGGTCGCGCACACCAACGCCGATTCCGCCCGCCCCGGCGTCTCCGACGCGCTGGCCGCCGCGCTCGGCCTGCCGGCCGGTCGGCCGCTGGACCCGCTGCCGGGACCGGAGCTGGACAAGCTGGTCACGTTCGTCCCGCACGCCGCGGCCGAGGCGGTCCTGGATGCGCTGGCCACCGCGGGCGCCGGGGCCATCGGGGACTACGACCGGTGCGCGTTCGGCGCACCCGGCATCGGCACGTTCCGGCCGTTGCCCGGCGCGAACCCGGCCATCGGCTCGGTGGGTGCGATCGAGACCGTGGCCGAGACCCGGTTGGAGACCGTGCTGCCGCGCTCGGCCCGCGCCGCCGTGGTCGCGGCCCTGCGCGCCGCCCACCCGTACGAGGAGCCGGCCTTCGATGTGTTCGAGCTGGCCGCGCTGCCCTCGGGGTGCGGCATCGGCCGGGTCGTCGACCTGGACCGCCCGGAGACCCTCGCGGACTTCGTCGACCGGGCGGCCCGTGGACTGCCCGCCACCTCGGCCGGGATCCGCGTGGCCGGCGACCCGGACCGCCCGATTCGTCGGGTGGCGGTCTGCGGCGGCGCCGGCGACTCGCTGCTCGGTGCGGCCGCGGCGATCGGTGCCGATGTGTTCCTGACCGCCGACCTGCGGCACCACCCGGCCTCGGAGGCGACGCAGGGCGGCGGCCCGGCGCTGGTCGACGTCGCGCACTGGGCCAGTGAGTGGCCGTGGCTGGCCGATGCCGCGGCGGTGTTGCGCGACGGGTTGCGCGATCGCCCTGGTCCGGCCGCGACTACGGTGGAGACCCGGGTATCGACGACGGTGACCGATCCCTGGACCCTGCACAGGCCGTACCCGGTCGAGGAGGAACGCTGAACGTCGCGCTCGCGGACCAGTGGCGCTTGCTCGATCTGGCCGACTTGGACCAGCGGTTGGACCGTCTGGCGCACCGCCGCGCCGCCCTGCCGGAGACCGTCACCTGCGCCGAGCTGACGTCGCGTCAGGTCACGGTCGGCGACCTGCTGATCGCCGCCCGGACCGAGGAGTCGGACATCGGCCGGGAGCAGCTCAAGGCCGAGGCCGACGTCGACGCGGTCCGGACCCGGGCGGCGCGCGACCAGCAGCGGCTGGACAACGGGTCGGTCACCTCGGCCAAGGAACTCGAGAGTCTGCAGTCGGAGTTGGTCAGCCTGGCCCGTCGGCAGGGCGATCTGGAGGACGCGGTCCTGGAGATCATGGAACGGCGCGAGGGCGCCGCGACGCGGGCCGGGGAACTGACCGGCGAACGCGACTCGATCGGCGCCGATCTGATCCGGGTCTCCGCCGATCGCGACAAGGCGCTGGCCCAGATCGACGACGAGGTCACCACCTTGCGCGGCGAGCGCAACATGCTGGCCGGCGGACTCCCGGGCGACCTGGTCACGCTCTACGAGAAGATCCGCGCCTCCTCCGACGGCGTCGGCGCCGCGGCCCTGCGCCGCGGCCGCTGCGACGGCTGCCGGGTGGAGCTGTCGACCGTCGACCTGAACACGATCAGGACCGCCGCGGACGACCTGGTGATCCGCTGCGAGGAGTGTCGGCGGATCCTGGTCCGCGTTCCCGACTCGGGGCTGTGACCCGGGCGACCGGCCGCCGCCTGGTGGTCGAGGCGGACGGCGCGGCCCGGGGCAATCCCGGCCCTGCCTCCTACGGGGCGGTGGTCCGCGACGCGGACACCGGCGAGGTGCTGGCCGAGCGGGCCGACGTGCTCGGGGAGACCACGAACAACGTCGCCGAGTACTCCGGGCTGATCGCCGCGCTCGAGGCGGCCTTCGAGCTCGACCGGGACGCCAGCGTCGAGGTCCGGATGGACTCGAAGCTGGTCATCGAGCAGATGGCCGGCCGCTGGGGCGTCAAGCACCCCAACCTCAAACCCCTGGCCTCGCGGGCCTGGTCGCTGATCCCGGCGTCCGAGCAAGTCCGGTGGACGTGGGTGCCGCGAGCCCAGAACGGCCACGCGGACCGGCTTGCCAACGCCGCGCTGGACGGCACGACCGCGTCGGTCGTCGCAGCGCGTCCGGCGCCGGCCGGGGCGGCGGTTGAGAGCGACCCGACGGCGGCCGAGGCGGTCGGCCCCCGGCCGAAGATCATCGGCTGGGCTCAGGACCTCGGCTCGAGCACGACGATGCTGCTGCTGCGCCACGGGGAGACCGAGCACACCGCCGCCCGGCGGTTCTCCGGCGGCTCGTCGGACCCGGCGCTGTCGGAGGTCGGCCTGGAGCAGGCCCGGCGGGTGGCCGCGCGGCTGGCCCGGCGCGGCGGCATCGACGTGGTCGTGTCCTCCCCGATGCGCCGGGCGCAGCAGACCGCGGCGGCGGTGGCACAGGAGCTCGGGCTCACCGTCGAGACCGAGGCAGACCTGCGCGAGTGCGACTTCGGCGCGTGGGACGGGCTGACCTTCGCCGCCGTCCGGTCCGGGTGGCCCGAGGAGCTCGCGGCCTGGCTGGCCGACCCGGCCCTGCCGCCCCCGGGCGGGGAGAGCCTGACCCAGGTCGCCCGTCGGGTCGACGCCGCTCTGCGGCGGGTGCTGGACCGCCGCGCCGGTCGCGGGGTGCTCGTGGTTGCCCACGTCACCCCGATAAAACTGATCATCCGCACTGCTCTGGACGCCCCGATGCACCTGGTGCACCGGCTCCAACTGGCGCCGGCGTCGCTGTCGACGGTGGCCTGGTACGCGGACGGCAACAGCGCGCTGCACTCGTTCAACGACACCGGACATCTGGAGCCGGGGGAGGACGGCAGATGACGGAGCAGCCGGAGAGCGGGTCGGTCTGGCTGAACTGGGCGCGCAAGCTCGACGCGATGGCCCGGATCGGCTCGACGTTCGCAGAGAACCCGTACGAGGTCCGGCGCTACGGCGAGCTGGCCGCGATCTCCAAGGCGATGCTGGTCGAGCTGGCCGCGCGGCCCGACGTCGAGCTCCCGGAGCTGTACCTGCCCAGCGAGGGCTACGTGACCCCGAAGGTCGATGTCCGGGCCGCGGTGTTCGACGACTCCGGGCGGGTGCTGCTGGTGCGGGAGGTGGCCGACGGCCGCTGGTCGCTGCCCGGGGGTTGGGCCGATGTCGGCGACAGCCCGGCGGCCTCCGCGGCTCGGGAGGTCGTCGAGGAGTCGGGGTACTTCACCCGCCTGACGCATCTGGTCGGGGTGTTCGACGCGCACGACGCCGGGACCCCGTTCAGCGCCTACAAGGTTGTGTTCGCCGGGGTGCTGACCGGCGGCACGGCAGGCGGCGACCACGAGACCGACGGGGTCGGCTTCTACGCCCCCGACCAGTTGCCGCCGCTGTCGCACCGCCGCACCCCGCACCGGGTGCTGTCCGCCGCGTTCGCGCACCACGCCGACCCTTCGCTGCCTGCTTTGTTCGACTGACTTCGGGGAAGGTTCCGCGGCGAGACCCGACCCGAGGGAGCGCCGATGACCGGAATCACCCCGTGCCTGTGGTTCGACGGCCGGGCCGAGGAGGCCGCCGAGTTCTACACCTCGGTGTTCCCGAACTCGAAGATCAGCAACGTGGTGCGCGCCCCGAAGGGCGGGACACCCAGCAACGCGGCGGGTTCCGTCATGGTCGTCGAGTTCAACCTGGACGGGCGCGACTTCGTGGCGCTCAACGGCGGGCCGCAGTTCAAGTTCACCGAGGCGGTCTCGTTCCAGGTCCACGTCGCCGATCAGGCCGAGCTGGACCACTTCTGGGACGCCTTCACCGACGGTGGTGAGGCGGGACCGTGCGGGTGGTGCAAGGACCGCTTCGGACTGTCCTGGCAGGTCATCCCGGTCCGCCTGCTGGAGCTGCTCCAGGACCCCGATCCGGAGCGCTCGCAGAAGGCGTTCACCGCGATGATGGACATGACCCGGATCGACGTGGCCGCAGTGGAGGCCAAGGTCAGCTGACCGGGACGACGTCGACCGAGACGTCCAAGGTGCTGCCGGAGCTCTCGGTGAAGATCACCCCGCGCAGTGGCGGGACGTCGCCGTAGTCGCGACCGACGGCGACGACCACGTAGGAGTCGTCGACCAGCTTGCGGTTGGTGGGGTCCAGGTCGACCCAGCCGTGCCCGGGCACGTGGGCCGAGGCCCAGGCGTGCGAGGCATCGGCGCCCTGCAGCCGTGGGCGCCCGGGCGGCGGGCGGGTCTCCAGGTAGCCGCTGACGTAGCGGGCGGGCACCCCGGCGGTGCGCAGGACGGCGACCGCCAGGTGCGCGAAGTCCTGACAGACGCCCTCGCGGCGCGCGAGGAACTCCGCGGTCGTGGTGCTCACCGAGGTCGATCCGCTGACGTAGGCGAAGTCGTCGTGGATGCGCTCGAGGAGGTCGAGGAGCACGACGCCGACCGGGCGGTGCGGGGCGAGCAGGACAGCGGCGAACTCCCGCACCGCCGGGTTCGGGACCACACGTGGTGAGGGCAGCCGGAATGTGGCGGCCTCGATCAGGTCCGGATCGGTGGTCCCGTCGAGCAACTCCCGGATCTGATCACACGTCAGATCACTCAGCTCATGGGGATCCACCGGAGCTCGGCTGACCGCAACCGTGCTCCGCGAGGTGATCTCCAGCCGGGTGTGCACGGCGGTGACGGCGAAGTACGTGGACCGGTTGCCGAAGAAATCGGTGTGGTCGCGCAGTTCCGCGGCCGCCGGATCGACGGTGATCTCTGCGGCCACCCGGCGTTGCCCCTCGCCGTGACGGGGCGTCAGATGCGCCCGGCCGTAGCTCGCCGTGACCTCGTCCTCGTAGTTGTAGACGGTCCGGTGGGTCACCTCGTAGACGCGTTCGCTCATGCGACCGTCCAGCCGTTGGTGGAGGTGTGGGCCGACAGGCTGCGCTGCGGGGCGGCCCGGACGAAGAAGTCGCTCTCTATCGCGTCGGACAGGTCGACGAGGCCGACGGTGATCGCCTCGGCCAGTTCCTGCAGCGCCACGCGGGTTCCGGACTCGTCGGTGGCGGCCACTGCGGCGGTGTCGAGGCCCCGGAGCAGCTCGCGCAGCGCGGCCACCCGCTCGCGCAGCGCTGCCGAGTGCTCGTCCTCCGCGGGCAACCGACCCAGCGCCTCGCCGATGCGATCGAGTTGGTAGGCGATCGCCCGGGGGTTCTCCCGGTCGACGACGATCAGGTCCAGCGCGGTGGCCACCCCGGCCCGGGCGGCGTAGCGGCGCCGGTAGGTGATGATGCTCTCCGTCGCGATCAACACCGACTCCAGAACCAGGCTCTCGGTGGCCGGGTCAGTGGCCGTGCCCAGCGCCCCGCGCAGCAACGCGGCCACCCCGCAGGCCCGTTCGATCCGGCGACCGAGCTCCAGGAACCGCCAACCCGCGTCGCGGACCAGGCTCTCGGCGATCAGGCCGGACAGCGCCAGCAGGCCCTCCATGACCTTGCCGATCGCCGTCGGGGTGGCCGTGTCCGGGCCCCGCGGTGGCGCACCCGGCGCCGGTGGGTCGCCGAGGCCGGCCAACTCGTGCTCCAGGCTGCCGAGCACCAGCCAGGTGTCCGTCGACAGCTGTTCGCGGACCTCACCGGCCACCTCGGTCAGCCGGCGCACCGCGTGCGCCAGCGTGCCCGGGCGGCGGTCGTCCAGGATCAGCGAGCCGAGTTCGCCGGACGGCGCCAGGGCCCGCTTCGCCGCGTCCGGGCCGGTGAACCCGGGCCAGGTCGCGGTCAACGTGGTCAGCGTGCCCAGCAGGGTGGTCAGCGCCGGGGCACCGGCCGGTTCCGGGGAACCGTGGAAGTCGCCCCAGCGGTCGAGCACGGCCCGCAGCAGGCGTGCGGTGTCCTCTGCGCGTTCGGCGTAGCGGCCCAGCCAGAACATGTTCTCCAGCACGCGGGGCGACAACGTGATCGGCACCATCTGCGACGGCGTCGCCTCGCGGACCCAGGGCTGGACGGTCGGGGCGCCGCGGGTGTTGCGGATCCAGACGTCCTTGGTGATCGGGGTGTCCGGCCCGCCGCCCGGACGGCTCTGGCGGACCCCGACCTGCGCCAACCCGCCGGCCATCACCTGGAAGCCGGCCGCGGTTGCGACCGAGAACGTCCGCAGCACCATTTCGCGCGGATGCAGACCGTCGCCCAGGATGCTCGGCGCGGTGCTGCACGCGATCGGTTCCTGCCCCACCCAGGCCCACGGCTCGGACTCGACGCGGGCACGCAGTTCGGCCAGCGCGGAGGCGGAAAGTTCCCAACCCAACGCGGTCTTGCGCCCGAAGCCGCGGGCGATCGGCTTCAGCACCAGTTCGGTCAGTCGGGAGAGCACGAGCGACCGCGACTGCCGGTGCCCGCACCACCAGGTCGGAGCCGAGCGCAGCCGCAGCGGTTCGTCGAGCAGGTCCTGGCACACCGCCGGCAGGAACGGCAGCAACGCCGGGTTCTCCAGCACCCCGGAACCGAGCGAGTTCACCACGGTGACCGACCCGTTGCGGGCCGCCTCGATCAGCCCGGCCACGCCGAGCTCGGAGTCCGGCCGCAGGTCCAACGGGTCGCAGTACCAGCTGTCGACGCGGCGCAGGATCACGTCGACCGGCTCCAACCGGCCCAGGGTCTTCTGCCACACCCGCCCGTCGGTGGCCACCAGGTCCGAGCCACGGACCAACGGGTGGCCCAGCAGCACCGAGAGGAACGCCTGCTCGTAGGCCGTCTCGCTGTACATGCCCGGGGTCAGCAGCACGATCCGCGGGCCTTCGGCCGTGGCCGGTGCGACGTGCTCCAGGCCCAGCCGCATCGCGTGGAAGAACGGACCGAGGCGGTGGATCTCGGCCTGCTGGTGCAGCGTCGGCAGTACGCGGGACACCACCCGCCGGTTGGCCATCACGTACCCGGCGCCGGAGGGCGCCTGCACCCGGTCGGCGACCACGCACCAGGCGCCCTCGCCGTCGCGGGCCAGGTCGGTCGCGGCCAGGAACAGCTGCCGGCCCGACGGCGGCACCACGCGGTCCCAGGCCCGCAGGAACCCCGGGTGGCCGTAGATCAGCTCGGCCGGGATCATCCCGGACCGGATCGTGCGCCGCTGGGAGTACAGGTCGGCCAGCAGACGGTCGAGCAACAGCGTCCGTTGCGCCAACCCGAGTTCGAGGCCGGCCCACTCGCCTTCCTCGACGAAGACCGGCAACGGGTCCAGCGCCCAGGTCTGCTCCTCCGCCGCACTGGGCGGGCGGTAGGTGACGCCGTCCTCGACCAGCAGCCGGGCGGCTTCGGCCGAGGCGGCGGCCAGGCCGAGTGGGCCCAACTCCTCCGCGACCGCCGACAGGTCGCGCCACCCCCGGCGGACGCGGCCGTGGAAGCCGACCATCTCGTCCCACTGCCGGCGCTCGAGGCGCCCAGAGGTCCGCCGGGCCGCGTAGGCATGGATCATCCCCGGCGCGCCGGTTGGCGACCTCGGGGTGGACTGCGGCACGGCGGAAAGCCTGTCATGCCGGACCACCCCCCGGGCGGTCCCGCACCGCGCAGCCCGGTGGCGCCCCCCGGGGCCCGACCCCCGGGCATAGGATCCAGGCGGCGACGAGCCGGCCGGGCGGCCGCGGTGGTGATTCCTTCGGGGGCCACGCCGAGGAAAGTCCGGACTCCACAGGGCAAGGTGGTGGGTAACACCCACCCGGGGCGACCCGCGGGAAAGTGCCACAGAGAAAAGACCGCCCGAGCGCCTCGGCGCGCGGGTAAGGGTGAAACGGCGGTGTAAGAGACCACCAGCGCCCGGGGCGACCCGGGCGGCTCGGCAAACCCCACCCGGAGCAAGGTCAAGATCGACGGGCCTCGGCCCGTCGTGCGCAGGCGTTCGAGGGCTGCCCGCCCGAGCCTGCGGGTAGGCCGCACCGAGGCCGACGGCAACGCCGGTCCCAGATGGATGGCCGCCGGCCGGGGGCAACCCCGGCGCACAGAATCCGGCTTACAGGCCGGCTCGTCGCTACTAGGCCTCTGAACTGCGTGTTTGCGGACCGGGCGTGGGTCCGGTCCGCAGCCAGTCCGCAGCACCGAGAACACTGTCGACGGCTTCGCGGGTCCGGTCCTCCGAATCCGGCCACAGGTGTGAGTAGGTGTCGAGGGTCTCGACGGCGCTCGCATGGCCGAGTCGGGCCTGCACGGTCTTCACCGATTCGCCATGCCGGATCGGCAACGACGCGTAGTAGTGGCGTAACGCGTGGAAGCCGGTGCCCGCAGCCAGGCTCGCCTCTACCGCCGCCGGGCGCCATGTCGCGGAGAACCCCGTCCTCCGGATCGGGGCGCCCTGCTCGGCCACGAATACGAGCAAGACGTCCTCGATCGTGGCGTCCGGTCCGCCGACCCATATCGAGGTCAGGACCGGAGGGAACCTCGCCAAATGTTCGGCCAGGGCGTCGACGACGATTTGGGGGAGCGGAATCGTCCGGTGCGAGGCCGCGGTCTTCGGGGCTGCGAGGAATGGGTCGTGGCCCTGCACGAGCACGAGCTGCCGGTCGATTCGAACGGTTCGCCGGAGGAAGTCGATCCGGTCGACGGTCAGGCCCAGCGCCTCTCCCTGGCGGACCCCTGAGCCGGCGCCGAGTACGGCGAGCGCGCGGAAGCGTGCGGGTAGCGCGCCGATCAGCAGCTCGACCGGCTCGGTGCTCATAGGCTCGACGCGGTTCGGTTCCACCTTCGGCAAGCGTGTGCCGACGCACGGCGACTCGATCACTCGGCGGTCGCGGATCGCCGACTTGAAGATGCTTGCGACGATTCCGTGCACCACTTTCACCGTGGCAGGCGCCAGGACGACCGAAAGCTTCCGCACCCAGAGCTGGATCTCCGACGGCCGGATCGACGCGAGCGGCCGGTCGCCGAACGTCGGGTAGGCGTGGCGGCGCAGCATCGTCTCGAAGTACGCCGTGGTGCTCGGCCGGTGCATCCGGGCAAGACGCCACTCCTCGGCGTAGGCCCGAAACGCGAGAAGGCCGGCCTTCGGGTCGACGTAGGTCCCGCGCAGGATGTCGGTCTGGACCGTCGCAAGCCAGCTCTGCGCGTCGATCTTCCGCGGAAAGTGCCGCGAGTGCTCCTTGCCCGCGGGGTCGCGGTAGCGGCCGCGCCACTTGCCGTCGGGCCGCTTTTGGATGCTGGCCATGGCTAGTTCGTCTCCTCGGTGAGCCAGCGGCGGATCTCGTCGGGGTCGTAGCGCAGGTGCCGACCGCAGCGGTAGGCCTTCGGGCCGGTGCCGTGGTGGCGCCAGGTGTAGAGCGTTTGCACGGGGATGCCGAGGAATTTGGAGACGGCCTTGATGGTCCACAGGGGTGCGATGGCGGCGATGGTGGTGCTCCTCTCGCCTTGGGGATTGGTATTGGGTTGTTGTGCGGGGGTTGTCGGTTCAAGAATCTCGGTGCTGCGCAGCCGCGGGGCAAGGTGACTTCGGTTATCCCGCTACCTGGATAACCGGAGTTGCGTCGGCCGGTTCCTGACGTTCGGCGACCTGTTCGACTGCGCGAGGCGTCTGGCGCCCCGGCGGCCCATAGTTGCTGACGCTTGTTCCCGAACACTGGCTAGCACGTATCGCAGTACATGTGCTGTCGCAAGTGTCAACATGGTTCGGGAACCATGTGGCTTGTGGTCATGGCACTGAAGGGCAAGCGGGCGGCGGTGAACATTGCGCCGCCGGATCCGCCGGTGGATCTCAACGAGATCGTGGCGTACAACTTCCGGCGGGCTCGGGAGTTGCGCGGGCTGACGCAGGACGAGGCCGCCATCAGGTTGGAGCCGTTTCTGGGGCAGCGGTTGCCGCAGGCGAGCATCTCGGCTTTGGAACGTTCGTGGGGCGGGGACAAGCGTCGGGAGTTCGACGCGCAGGAGATCCTCGCGTTCGCGTGCGGCTTCGACGTGCCGTTGGTGTGGTTCTTCCTGCCCCCGCCGGGTGATGCGCGGCGGTTGGTAGGTACCTCGGATCAGGTGAACGAGCTCTACACCCTGGCGTTGGGTCGGGAGGATCAGCTCGACGATCTCTACACCCGGTTCCGGGAGCTGGGGATGAGCGAACCGGGCGCGCAGGACGAGGCGCTCGCGCGGGTGATGGGGACCCCGACCAGGGTGACGTTGCAGGACTACCGCCATCGCCGCAAGGAACTGCTGCTGGCGCTGCTGGCCGATTACGCGGATCGGGTTGATGCCTCGGCGGACGAGTTGGGCGCCTTCTTCGATCACCTGCGCCAGGTCGGGATCCGGGGCCTGGTCGCCGAACAGCTCAACGACCCCGACTACAGCGTTGCGCCCGCGAGCACCGGTCGGAAAGCACCTGCCAAGTCCAGCGTGCCGAGGACCGCCGGTTCGTGAAGCTCGGTGACGCCGATCGAGACCTGGGCCGGTTCAGCGGGGCCGCAGCCGATGTGACGACGGATCACTCGGATTGTGCGGCGAGTTCGGTGTGGGTGTCGGCGCCAGCTGGACCGGCGGCGTCAGCGTCGAACTCGACCTGCAACTGTTCCCCGGCGTCGAACTCCTCGAACAATGGGTCATTCGGCACGGCCGCGACTCGGGAGGGACGGATGGTCAGGCCGCGAGCGAACGCGCCGGCCGTTGGGACTATGACGAACTGACCGAAAGTACGCGGCCGAGTGTTCGGCCACGGCGTCCAACCGCTGCGCGGGTTTCGTCGGGATCCGTGCGCGGGTACGGATCGACGCGGCCCGGGAGGGTGAGGGGTGGTACCTGACCGGCTGCGTGGGGTGACACGCAATCCCGCCTGGGCCGCCGGGGCCGTCCTGGTGGTGGGAGTGGCTGCCGGAGGGTGTCTGGGTGCGGCCGCGCCGGGCGCGCAGTGCGCGTCGCCCCTCTCGGTGGAGGTACCCGGGGAAGTGTTGTGGGGTTCGATCGGGCTGGCAGTCGCATGCGCCGTACTGCTCCCGCTGCTGTTGGCCCGGCTGCTCCCGGATGTGCTGGCCGGGTTGCGGGGGGTGGCGCTGGTGACGGTTTGTGTCGTGTCGGCGGCTATGGGGGTTGCCGGGTCGATGTGGGACCTCGATCTCGCCTGCATCACCGGTGCACCGCTTTTCTTGGCGGACTGGTTCTACCCGCTGGTAACGGCCGGCGCACTCGCCTCTTGACCCGGGATCAGCCCAGGAGCGTGTCGAAGGCCGCCGCCGTATACGCCGCCGTCCCGGCGGTCGCCGTGCCGATCGTCGGGCTCGCCAGCGCCGTCGGGCTCTCCAACGCCCTCCACGAGAACCTCTGGCTCGATGGGTTCGGTCTCATCCTAGGTGGATGGTTCCTCGGCGGTATGTCCCGCTACAAGGGTTGGTTTCGAACCTGATCGCTTTGCCACATGTCGTTCGGGTGGGCCGGGCGGCCCAGAAGGTGTCCGGTCCATGGACCACCGCCCGTCGGAGGCCCGGGAGGTGACACCTTTCGGGTGCTCCCCGACCGAGACTGCTTCGCTGTGGACCAGGGCCATCTCGGTGAGTTCTTCCACCCGGGCAGCTACCTGCGCCGCGCTGCTCCCGTCGGCCGGGAGGCGCGCGGCGACCTGAGCGGCCACATCCGCCCGGGAGAACACCGCACGCGCGCGGCCGGCTGCCCGCACCGCGTCGAAGAGCAACTCCGGTTCGCTGCGCTCGGCGGGTGTCGGGCGTTCCCGGGCCGCGGCCGCAACGGCGGCCATCAGGGCGGGCGGGGTGAACCCGGCCGCCCCGGCCTCGGCCACCCAGGTCTGGCGCAGGGTGGCCGGTTCCGGGTGGGTCTTGCCCGGGCGCGTCTTGAGGACAGCGGTCTTCACCACCACGGCACGCTCGCCCGCGGAAAGGGTCCGGCCGAGAGTGGTTTCGTATTCGGCGATTTTCGGTGCTGCCTCGGTCTCGATAGCGGTCGTGCGTTTGCTCCACAACTTCATCAGACCCTGGGGGACGCCGGCTATCTCTGCCTGTCCGTGTTCGTTCACGTCCTCGAACACGACACCGAGCCGGCCGGTGAGTTCATTCCGCAAAGCGCTCTGGTAGATCATCCCGGCGCTGTTCTTGTGGTGATACAACTCGCTCGCGTCAATGGTGCGCCAGATCCCGTCGGCGCAGAACACCTTGTTCACCACCAATGCGTGGGTGTGCAGCTGCGGATCCGCGCACCGACTCGTGCGGTGGTCGAACAACGCCACCGCCAGACCGTCCGTCCGTAGCTGTTCGGTGCCGTCCGTCCCCCGCCGCGAGAGGGAAGCGTGGGTGTCGAGGTAGGCCAACGCGGCCGCCACCGCGGCGCGGTGCGCGCCCGTCGCCGCGGCCGCGACCTCGGGATTACCCAACGCCCACAGGGCACTGACGCTCTTCGGCGCCGATAACGTCAGATCGAACCCGGTCACCCCGTCGGCCCGCCAAGCCCGCCCCAACCGCTCCCCGGTGGCCGGGTGCAGCGCCCGGGCGAAGAGTGCCTCCAGCTGCGCCTCGGCCACCACCGCGCCGGCCTCCAGGCCGAGGCGGTCGAGTCCGCGGCCGTGCCAGCGACCCGGGGCCTCACCTATCCCGAGGTAGTACTCCGTGGTCGCGCAGGCCACGGCGCCGGTGTAGTAACGCCACGACGCGGTCCCGATCTTCGCCGAACTCAACACCGCCAGACCCCCGCCCGACCACCCCAGGTTTGCCACCACCGTACATTCGAAGAATGCACATGCCTGTCCCTTTCGGCAATCGCTTTCAATCCTCCGGAGGTGCTATCGAATTGATGGCTGATGGCGGTAGGGAATAGCCAGCAACGGAAACTCACGGACAATGTTGAGATGAAATCATCGAGCAGTTGAATTCCTCGGGACGGGGAGCGAGCTTGCTGCCGAAGGGTGAGGCTGTCGCGGCCGGAGCCGGCTTCCCGATGAGGTCAGAACGTTCACGACCGGGTGGTCGCCGACCCACGAAGCCACCGTCGCCCAGCCTTGTTCGAGCAAACCGGGCCGACGCCTTGACCCGATGCGCGCTGACGAGGCATGCGGTGTCCGCTGCTCCGCGGGCTGCCGGTACCGGTACCGGTGCCGGTGGTGGTGGGCGCGTTAGTCGTGTTTGGATGCGCCCCGCAAACCCCGGGAGCCTGAGGCCGTTCGAACAGTTTTGAACACGGGTTCCGGGCGCCCCCGGATCGGCGTGTCGCCTTGGGGTTGGGACGTCCGGTAGTGACCGGAAGCGGGACGCCCCATCGGCAGAGACAGGCCTGGGCCCAGCCGGCCCTCGGACCAGGGGTGTCCCGCTGCAAGCTCGCAACGGGTCCGCGAACCTCGGCCACCACATCCGATGCGATCGGCGCACTCACGTTGGGTGGGCCAGTTCGGGTTGACATAGCCAAGACCGCGAAGTTCTCTCACCAACCTCCGCGAACTGGGTCAAACCTCAATCCGCCAGGGCTATCTCGTACCCGATGCTGTACCTGTCGCGGGTGGTGACGTTGACGTCGGCGCCGGAGCCGCGGAGCAACCGAGCGACCGCGAGGTTTCCGGGGGCGACCAAGGCGGTGAACCGGTCAATGCCATCCTCGCGGGCGCGCCTGCTCAGGCGGGCGATCAGCTCACCGCCCAGGCCGCGGCCCTGCCATTCGTCGGCGACGGTGATCGCAACCTCGGCGGAGGTCGGGTCGGCGGCGTGGCGGATGTAGCGGGCGACGCCGAGGAGGCGCCCGTCCCGGGTGTCCAGCGCGCCGAGCGCCTCGTGGTCGTAGTGGTCGACGTCGGTGAGAGCACGCAGTTCCTGCGCGGACAGGCACGGCTTTGCGGTGAGGAATCGAGACGCGCGGGAGGTGTTGCCCAGCCGCTCGAATGCCGTGGCGAGCAGGGGAGCGTCGGCGGCCTCGACTGGACGGATCAGCACCACCGCTCCGCCGCGGAGCTTCACCTGCTCTGCCGCCCCCGCCTCCTTGATCTCAGGTGTTGTGTTGAGGTGGGGTGGGGGCCCGGTCGTCCCGGTACCGGGCTCCCACCCATCGGGCGGGCCCTTCGGATCGTGAGCGTTCTCGATCCTGCGGACCTGCCGCGGGCAGGTGGTGGTTCCGTTTCCCGGCGGAGCTCCACCTGCGTGCTTGCGACGTCCCGGCCGCGGAAGCGGGTTCACGACCTCGACGTGATCTCGCGGCCGATTTGTTGGCAGAGCTGGTCGAGCACGTTCGCGTGTTTCGTGGCCGCGGTCGTGCGCGGCTCGGGAAGGGTCGCTCCCCCGTGCCGGAGCGCCGCCAGGACTTGTGCGGCCACTGGGTCGACTCCCCGGTCGGCCTGCAGGTGTCGCGGGTCCATCCGCTCTGCCAGCGTCGACAGGTACCGATTTGCGGCCTGCAGGTAGCCCGCGACGCTGCGCTCGACCAGCAGATGCGGGCGCGCGGTCGTCGAGATCGCGAGCTCGGAACGGTGCTCGGACCAAGGAAGCAGCTCGAGGACCACATCGAGGCGGCGCCCGCGGCCGCCAGGCAGCCGCAACGTGGCCGGAAGCTTGCGCAGGGCGGCGTAGCGGTGTGGTTGGTCGCGGAACAACGGCCCGGCCGGGATCAGATCCACCGCGACCGCCGGATCCAGAATCATCACGTCGAACGCGGCCGCCGCCGCCATGGGGGCGAGCAGGAACACGTGCGAGACGCTCGGATAGCCGCGAAGAGTTGAACTCATCGGATACCTCCCAATGGCGCCGGACGTGCGATGAAGTTGTCCGGCTGCAGAAAGCACAAAAGAACTTCCGGTGTCGGGCCGCGGCCGTCGGTGCGTCCTCCACGTCGAGGACCACAGCCGTGGGCTGTAGCGACCCGTGGATCGCTCACCTGCTGTTGCGGTCGCACGCGCCCATGGGTGCGACCTGCCGCGCCGGTGGAATCCCCATAACTCGCGCACGGCGTCATCGACCCGCGCGAGGCCCCCTTGCCAAAAACGACGCCGCGCGGGGCTCCCACCCCGTCCCGGCTCGCTCCGAAGAGCCTACGGGATCATGGTTACCGACTGGTAACCCAGGGGTGAATTCCCGCACACCGCCACGCCGGGGTAACCAAGACTGAACTGATGCTACGTCAGATATCCTGTGGCATAGGGCCCTGGCCGCGGAACCACCCGCCGCGGAACCACCCCTGCACGCGAGGCAATGCGAACCAAAGGGCCCGCCCCCGCAGGGGATGGTTCTGTCCGCTTGCCCGGCAGCGTACGTCGAGCCCGATCGGGGGCCCCGATGGTCCGGCGGGACCTGTGCCCAAAACCCTCCGTATTTGAAACGAGCGGTGAGGCTGATGTCAGCCCCCGGGTTTACCGCTGGATCCTGATCCGCGCTCAGCCGCCGGTTCTACCCCGCGCTCTCGACCAGCAGCCCGGGCGTGTTGGTGTAGATGCCGTCGTTGGCCACCAGCGGGATCCCAAGACGGACCGCAACCGCAGCTACCCACCGGTCCGCGTCGTGCTCCCGCTGGGCCAGGGCATGCCCGGCGCGCTGGCAGTCGACCCGCAGCCGAGCGTAGGCGGCTATAAGTTCTGGGCCGGTGTGCACGATCTCGGCGCGGGCGATCCTGGCGTCCAACGCCGCGCTGCGGGTCGGGCCCCACCCCCGTAGCAAAGCGCCGTAACGCAACTCTGCCACCGTCTGGAAGCTCAGAAAGACCGGACGCCCGGTGATGATCGGCGCGTAGCGGCGGGCCAGCGGCGAATCGGGGACCAATTGCGCACCGTAGACGTCGGTGTCGATCACCACCGGCCGCGACCTGGAGCCTGGTTCACCCGGTCAACGTGGCCAGGAACGCGGCTCCCTCGGCCTCGTCGAGATCGGCGATCACCATCTCCGCCGGGGAGGGCAGCGGTCGTGCGCGCGCCAGTAGTTCGGCCACCGGCCGCGCAAGGCTGCCCGGCGTGACCGGTTCGATCGGCTGACTGGTCATCGCTGCACCACGGTACCCGCACGTACCCGCAGGGCCCGCACTTCGGCCCTTGAAACAACCGAACTGTCAGACGGGACGCCAGACAACCTCGCATTTCAGTCCGCAATCAGTCCGCACGAGCGACGAAGGCAGCCAGCCGCGAACCGCTGGGGGTCGGTGGGGAACAGGTGTGGCGGATCGGGCCGCTGTCCCTGCCCCCCGAGGTCACGGACGGCGAGGCCGACGTCGCAGCGGTCGCCGCAGCGGAGTCGGTGCAACTGTTCTGCGAACGGGCCCAGGCGGCTCGCGCGGGATTTTAGCTGGATGCGGGCAACGCGGCGACCGTCGCGGCGTTGTGCCGGCGCCTCGACGGGGTGCCGTTGGGCATCGAGTCGGCTGCAGCCCGGGTCGGGGCGTTGTCGCCGGAGCGGATCCTGACCGGGCTGGCGGACAGCTTCCGGTTGCTGAGCAGCACTGTGCGTGGTGCACCGTCGCGGCAGCAGACCATCGCCGGGTGTGTGCAGTGGAGCCACGACCTGCTCGAGCCGACGGAGCAGGTGCTGCTGCGGCGGCTGGCGGTGTTCCGGGGCCCCTTCGGTATCGATGCGGCCGAGGCGATCACCTCGGGCCCAGACCTGCACAGTGACGACGTCGTGGCCGCGCTGGCCGTGTTGGTGGACAAGTCGCTGGTCGCCTTCTACGGTCGCGGCTACGGACTGCTCAGCCCGGTGCGCGAGTTCGCCCGGCGGCGGCTGCTGGAGGCCGGTGAGGCCGAAGGCGTGCACGACGCCCATCTGGCCGAGTTCGTGCGGGTCGCCGCGCAGGCGGCCGCCGAGCTTGCGGCCGCGCCGCAGATCGCCACATTGGATGCTCTCGACGCGATCCGGGTGGACCTGACCGCGGCGGTCGACTGGGCGCTGCACCGGGGGATGCTCGACGTCGCCGCTGCGCTGGTCACCGATCTGGCGTTGTTCTGGCAGTTACGTGGGCGCCACGGGGAGTCGGTGATCCGGGTGCGCCACGTCCTCGCCGCGTTACCTGATGACCCGTCAGCAGTGCGCGCCGGGCTGCTGTGGGCCGCGGGCCAGCTCGGTGCCGCGGCGATGGACCTCCCCGGCGGCTACGGCATCGCCGAGACGACGGCCGCGGTGGAGCTCGCTGCGCGCCACGACTACAAACTCCCCCTCGGCCGAGCGCTGGGAATGCAAGCGCTCGTGGCCGCCCTCGGTGCCCCAGCCATGGCTCCGGACGTCGCCCGGCAGGCGCGGGCCGCGGCCGCGGCCGCGGGCGACCCGTTCGGGGTGACGATGGCCGACGTCTGCGCCGGTTTCGCCATGATCTGGGCGTGCGCCCGCCCCGACCTGGCCGAGGAATGGATGACCGGCCTGCACGAGGCTGCTACCGACACCGGCAGTCCGCTCTGGACGGCGTGGCGGGACCTGATCGTCGGCATCGGTCACTGGCGCCAGGGGCGGCTCGCCGAGGCGATCGACGCCCTGACCGCGGCCGAGTCGGCGGCCTGGGCACTGGGCGAGCCGGTGTTGGAATCGTGGTGCGCGGCCTGGGCCGCCGACGCCATGCTCGAGGCCGGTCGGCTCGAGGCCGCGGAGGAGATGCTGCGCCGCAGCGCGGCGTGGATGGACCGCTCCTCGTGGGCCAGACTCGAATGGGTGCTGTTCCGACGCGCCACCCTCGCGCTGGCCCGCGGCGATCTGGACGGCGCGCAGACGGCCCTCGAGACGGTGACCCCGGTGTTGAGCGCCACCGGGTTCGGCTTCGTCTCCCTCGAACTGGCGCTGATCCGAGGCCGGATCGCCCTGTACCGCGGCGACCTCGCCGCCGCGACCGCCGCCGAGGAGGAGACGACCCGGCTCACGGCAACCGTCCCGATGCCCTGGTACCTGACCCGCGCGGCCAACGCCACCGGCCGACTGCGCCGCGTGCAGGACCGGCGCATCGACGCCGAGACCGCTCACCACCAGGCCCTGGCCCTGTGCCTGGCACACGGCTTCGCGTTGGTCGCCGCGGACACCCTCGATTGCCTCACCCGCCTCGCCGCCGACGCGCAGAGTTGGACCGAGGCCGCACGCCTCCTCGGCGCCGCCGACGGCCTGCGAGCACGCACCGGGGCCGTGATCCACGCGCTGGACGCAGCGGCCCGCAACGACGTCACCGCCGGGATCACGCAGGCGCTCGGACCGGAGGCGTTCGAACAGGCGCGCACCGCCGGCTACTCCCTCGACCTGGCTGAGGCCATCGCCTACACCGCCCGCGCCCGTGGCGAACGCAAACGCCCCAGCGCCGGATGGGACTCCCTCACCCGGACCGAACTCATGGTCGTCGAGCTTGCCGCCCAGGGCCTGACGAACAATCAGATCGCCGATCGCCTGCTGATCGTGCCCGGAACAGCAAAGATCCACCTGCACCACATCTTCGCCAAACTCGGCATCACCCGTCGCGCCGAACTGGCCTCCCGGGCAACCGAACGGCGCCTGACGGCGGAATAGAGCTGTGGCCCGGGCGTCAGGTCAGCGTGAGGGTGCCACCGTTCGAACTGACTGCCTTGGCGGCCAGAGGCAGCAGGGCCGGGCCCCGGACGACCGCTCCGTCGTTGATCGAGAACCTGCTGCCGTGGCAGGCGCAATTGATTGTCCCGCCCTCGACGTTTGCGACCAGACACCGCTGATGCGTGCAGATCGCGTTGAACGCCTTGTACTCCCCGGCTTTCGGCTGCGTTACGACGACTTTCTGCTCGGCGTACACCGCGCCACCGCCGACGGGCACCTTGTCGGCGGGGCCGAGTGGCTCGCCGCCGGGCGCCGCCGAGGACGGCCCGGCGGACTCCGACCGGGTGCCCCCGAGTCCGACCGCGCACAACGTGACCGCGCCCCGCACCACCGCGCGGCGGGCGACCCGATCCTCGAATTCCGGGCTGAGGTTCGCAGCGCCTGAGCCTGCGTCAGTTCCCATGTCCGTAGCTGGTCAGAACGTCGTGCAGCCGTTGGGCGGGCCAGGGGTGAAGTCGTTCGCCTCGGCGAAATTGGCGATACCGGGCATGGGGATCTTGTTGTTCCCCATGCACCAGTAGATGAGCGTGGCCTCGTACGGTTCCGTGCCCTCCACGACACTCAGGTGGAGGTCGTGGTGGGCGTGCGAGACGGCGTCCCCGGCGTGGCTCTCCTCGACCTTTGCGCAACCGGTGGCGGTGGGTTGATAAATGCCTACCTGGCCCCTGGTGGTGATCGCGAGGCCGGGGGAGTGGCGATACCAGCCGGTACTGGTACCCGGGAGGGCGGTGACCCTGAGTATCAGGACGTCCCCGCCATCTGGCACCGTCAGCCGCCGGGCCTCGAACGCCTTGTCGTAGCCGCACATGGCGATCGACGTGAAGGTGCCCCGGGAGCCGTCGACCGCCGTGAGCCCAACGGGGGCGGCTCGGTAGTCCCCGCCTGTACAGCCAGTGGGTGCCTTCGTCTCGGCCCCGTCCGCGAGCGGCGGTGCCGCGCCCTTGTCGAGTTTGTCGAAGTAGCCGACAAACGTCGCGGGCGCGCTGCTCGCGGCGTTGCTGACCAGCACCCGACCGGCCGGCAGGACCGCGACCTCCCCGGTCTGGTACTCGCGGATCGTGCACCCCTGCGCCTGGACGACCCGAACCGTGCCCTCGGTGATCGCCAGGATCGAGAGCCCCGGCTGCGTGCGCCACCCGGCGGTCGAATTGGGTTCCAGAGCGTACGACCCGACGTAGGCGCCGGAACCCGGCGTGACCGTGATGACGCCGGATCCGATCGCAACGCCCCGCGCGCGATTCTCTCAACACGGCGACTCCGTGCGGCGGCGTGGCCGTTGCCACGCCCGTGGCCAGGACGGTGCTCAGCACCACGACCGTTCCACCGAGGACTTCGTCCACTTCACGTCGGGACCTCCACGAACCTTCGGCGTCGCTCCGGAGTCGACGGCTGGGGTTCGCAAGGCTGACATCGAGCGGGCGGGTCCAACATCTGCTGAAGGGCATACAGCGTGGGAGAACCTGGCATACAAGCCGGGTGACAACGTGGCCCGTCGCTCGATAACCTCGCGTGACGGCCCGGTCGCCGAGCGTACGGCTCGGCGGCGGAGGACTAGACGAGCCGTTAGTGGGCAGAACGCCTAACGCGCTCCGGACCCCGGCGACAGTCGAAAATTCCTCTCGCCGGAAGGTCACGGCATGAACCCGATCCCCAGGTCCAACACCTATCCCGGTGAATCACTGACCGTCTGCCACGCGGCCGGCATGGTGATGGCTCAGCTCAACGTCGACATCGACGAAGCCGAGGCCAAGCTGCGTTCCTATGCCGTCGCCATGCACCGACCGCTGAGCGACGTCGCCAACGACATCGTGTCCCGCCGGCTGCATCTGGACCGGCCCTGCCCGAGGGGCTGATCGTGGGCGCTTCGCCGTAGGGCGCGCAGGCGCGGCGGAGCGTGCGGACCTCCTGCGCCAGGACGAGCACCTCGTCGTTGGTCCGTCCCGCCCGATTGCGCCCGATCCGTCCCGAATCATCCGTTCGGCGGGTAGGGCCGGCCGAAGGCCCGATCCGGTGCGGGTGGTTTCGCCGGAAGCTCCTCCCAGACGTTCTTTTCGAGCAGGGGGAGCAAGAAATGCGCCGGACCGGGATTGCCGCAGTCACCGCTTTCGTGGCCTCAATCGCCATCATCGGCGCGGGTGCCCCGAACGCCCAGGCGGCGGTGAGCCCGGCCGCGGCGACGACCGGCACCCCCACGCTGCTGTACTGCGCAACGGTGTTCGAGGACCTGCAGCCCTTCGCCAAGGCGTCCACCGCGCTGGGCTCGGCCGGCAACACCGAGAGCGTGTTCCTGACGGCCCTGCACGGCTGGAGCAAGAAGGCCTCGAGCGGTGCGAAGAAGATCGCTGCGGTGTCGGCCCCCGAGGGCACCTCCGCCAAGGTCCGCTCCGACGTCAAGAACCTGGCGAGCGTGCTGCGGACGGCCGCATCCGAGACGAAGACCATTCACACCAAGGCGCAGCTCGAGCACTTCCTGCCGACCGAGAAGACCATGGAGAAGGACGTCACGACCCTCACCAAGGCGTGCGGGTTCTGACGCCGGCGAGGCTCAGGCAGTCGCGCTGACGGTCTCCGGCGCCTCAAGGTGCAGTTCGACCCCTACGTAGTCCTGCCACGAGCCGTAGCCGAGCGCTTCCCACACGTTCCGGTCGTGGGCCTCGAGCACGAGTTCGTAGACCGTCTCGGCGGCCTCCCGGATGCGCTCGGTCAGCTCACGGGCGTCCGCTGGATCGGTCTCGGTCGACTCCGTCGTGGTCATGCGCTGCTCTCCGCGGTTTTGGCCGGCTTCGGCGTGCCGGTCGTGGAGCGTAGGTACCCGGGACAGACCGGACCAAACGGACATGATCCTCGCTTCGGCGACGCAGAGTTGATGTGCTGTTGAGATTCGCGCGATTGGGTGGGGCAACCGGCAGCGCTGCCGGACCCGAAGCGAAGGGAATCTCGTATGGCGTCGACGATGCGTGCATTCGTGATCAACAAACCTCACGAGACCGCAGTGGTGGAGAAGCCCATCCCCACGCCCGGTCCCGAGGAGGCGGTGGTCCGCACGACGGCCGCACTCATCTGCACCTCGGACATCCACACCGTCAACGGGGCACTCCCGGTCGAGCCCGGCCGCACGCTCGGGCACGAGTCCGTCGGCGTCATCCACTCCCTCGGCGCCGCGGTGACCGGGTTCGAGGTCGGTCAGCGGGTCACGGTCGGCGCGGTCACGCCGTGCTTCCGCTGCAGCTACTGCCAGCGCGGCTTCACCAGCCAGTGCGGCGGCCCGCTGGGCGGGTACAAGTACACGACCCAGATGGACGGCAACATGGCCGAGTACTTCATCGTGCCTGCCGCCTCGGCGAACCTCACGCACACCCCGGACGACATCACCGACGCGCAGGCCGTCTACTGCTGCGACATGCTCTCCACCGGCTTCGTCGGCGCCGAACACTGCTACCTGCAGTTCGGCGAGACCGTCGCGATTTTCGCCCAGGGCCCGGTCGGCCTGTGCGCCACGATCGGCGCGAGCGTCATGGGCGCCGGCCGGATCATCGCCGTCGAGTCCCGGCCGGAGCGGCAGGCGTTGGCCAGGAAGTTCGGCGCCACCGACATCGTCGACTTCAGCAAGGGCGACCCGGTCGCGGCGATCATGGACCTCACCGGCGGCGTCGGGGTGGACGCGGCCATTGAGGCGTTCGGCTTCCCCGCCACCTTCGAGGCCGCCATGTCGGTCACCAAGGCCGGCGGCCGGGTGTCCAACATCGGCTACCACGGCGAGGTGCCCGAGCCGTTGAAGCTGCACCTGGACGCCTGGGGCCTGGGCATGAACGACAAGGCCATCCACACCGCGCTGTGCCCCGGCGGCTCCGAGCGCATGGTTCGCCTGCTCCGCCTGATGCAGAGCGGTCGGATCGACCCCACCCCGATGACCACGCACACGTTCGCGTTCGACCAGATCGAGGACGCGTTCGAGCTCATGACCTCCAAGAGCGACGGGATCGTCAAACCGCTGATCACGTTCAACTGACCCGGCCGCAACCCACGGTGCCCGGGGCCCCCGCTCCCGGGCCCCGGGCACCGGCGCGCCGGGCTCAGGAGTACTTGTCCTCGGTCGGGCTCGGCGCGGGTGTCGCGACCTCCGCGGTGGGGGCGGCCGGCGTGCCCGGGGCCGGGACGGCCGGCGCGGGGCCGGGGTCGATCCACGGCTTGCGGACGATGCCGGCCTTGTGGTCCGTGGCCCGGTTGGCGGCGACGACCTTCTCGCGGCCGAAATAGGTCCGGTGCGACTTCAGCTGGCCCCCGTACAACTCCGAGACCGTCACGAACGTGTAGCCGCGCGCGGCGAACCAGTCGATCAGCCGGGGGACCGCGTCGATCGTCGACGGGTACGTGTCGTGCATGAGCACGATCGAGCCGGGCGCGGCGGTCGAGGTGACCTGCTTGAACACTGCGTCCGGGTTGCGCGAGCGCCAGTCCTCGGAGTCCACGCCCCACTTGATCAGCGGGAACTCGACGTTCATCTCGGTCTGCCCGCCGACGGCGCCGTACGGCGGACGCACCACGAACGGTCGGTACCCGGAGGCCTTGGTGATCGCCGCCGAGGTGCGGGTGAGGTCGTCGGCGATGCTCTGGACCGACCGGCCACGCAACGACTGGTGTCGCCACGTGTGGATTCCGAGCATGTCGCCTGCCTTGGCCTCCTCGGCCACCGCGTGCGGGTCGGCCACTACCATCTGGCCGACCAGCATGAACGTCGCTCGGACGTGCTTCGCGGCCAGGATCGGCAGCAGCCGACTGGTGGTCCGCGGGTTCGGGCCGTCGTCGAAGGTGAACGCGATGCACTTGAGGTGGTCGCAGTCGATCGGGCGGTCCGGGTTGGTGACGGTGACCGGCGGTTGCGGGTGCCGGGCCCGGGCGGCGGCCCAGACCGCGTCGATGCGCCCCTGGTGGGAGTTCGGGTCGACCGGCGCGGCCGGTGGGTTCGCGGTCGAGGCCGAGGTCAGCCGGGCGGTCGCGTGCGCGGGACCCGCGGAGTGCGAGTGCAAGCCCGGGGCCGCCAACGCCGCGCCGGCCACCACCGCGGCGACGGCCACCCCTCCGATCGCCGGGCGCACCAGCCCGTGGCGCAGCGCTGGGCGCGAGAGGGGCAAGACGATCCGTTCCGGGGCAGAGGGCTGTCTGCGGATGTTTACCCGCTGTACGCCTTCCAGTCCATGGGCACCGGGTCGGCATTGCCCACATTCGCGGAATTTGCGACGCACTGGCCTGGCTTCGGCGCGGCGCTGGTGAGCCCGGCATTGCGCGCGGTGCGCACTTGTGCCCTCAGCAGGCCTCGGCGGACTCCGGTGCGCTGCGCGGCGCCGGCACCTTGTTGCTCCGCCGGTTGCGCTTCGCCGTCTCGGGCGCCGGAGCGTTCACCGGGGCCGGCACGAAGCGCATGACCTCGGCGCCGTCAACGGTCCACTCGTCGACGAGGTCGTAGTCGAGGAAGTGGTTGACGAACTCGGCCAGCGCTCGTTCGTAGACCTCGGCGTCGGTTGAGTCGATCACCAGCTCGATGCCGTCCTCGACCGGGTACACGAACCAGTGCGAACCGACCATTCCCGCGTGTCCCCTCCGCCGTTCCCGACCGTGCGGTCGGGCCCTTGTGGCGGCTTCGACCGCGGGCAGCTTCGTCCGGTTTCGCGTTCCTTTCGATTCGGTCCGTTCGTCGAACGTGAATCAGACGTTCGGTTGATGCCTGACCTGGGTATACCGACCGTTGGGGGACGGTCGCCAGGCCGGTCCAGTTCAACCGGGATCGAGTTCGTGGCCGGTAATGACCGGGCCGTGCACCTTCGGCGCACATCCGCCGAAGGGGGACATTCAGTTGGGCGTCCATGGTCCGTTCGGCCAGTTCATGGTCAAACGGCCGCGAAGATCACGGCACGTCCGGTGTCATTGAGCCGGGTCCTGCTGCGAGGTGGGACCGAGGGGCAGGCAAAGCACTTCGGAGGTTGGGAAAGATGACGACCATCGGGTTCGCCCGTCCGCCGTGGCTGGGGGAGGAGCCGGCGGTTTCCACGCCGGGTTCGTACGACCCCCTGGCGATTGCATCGGCGGCGCTCGGCGTCCTCGCGGTGGCCACGTTCGTGGTCGAGTCGGTCAACTTCCTCTGCCTGCCCGCTTGCGCGGTCTCGATCGGCCTGGCCCTCGCCGCGTGGCGGCGCTCCCGGGCAGCCTCTCGCCCGGTCGGGCTGACTGCGTGGGCCGGGATATTGCTGTCGATCGTCGCTGCCGTGGGCCTGACCGTCGCCCCGGCCGCGTTCGGGTCGACGGGCACCAGCAGCGCGCCGCCGCCCAACCCGGCCGCCGGTTCGGTGGCGCTCCCGGACGGCGACGCCTCGACCGCCCAGGTGTTGTCCCGTGACATCACTGTGACTTTCGGCGCCCCGCACACCGAGCTTGACAACACGGGACTGGTGATGGCGACCGTCCCGGTCAGCGTTCAGAACATCACCGACCACACTGCGTCGTACAACCTGGTGTTCGAGGCCCGCGACGCGAAGAACCAGGTGATCACCACCGACTCGGCCTTCGTACCCAACGTCGGCCCCGGCCAGATCGCCCAGGTCCGGGTGTTCAACATCGTCAACAGCACCCTGGTGCCGAAGCTGATGACGGCGCACTACGACGTCTCGCAGGCGTCGGTCCAGTAGCGATCACGCAGACCATGGTCAACGCGGGCCATGATCAACACTGTTACCTGGCGCCCCATTGGTCACGGGCCGGCGGCCCTTCGGTCAAATCCCGCCAAGTCTGTATCCAGCGGCGCACCCGAAGCCGCACGCTTTGAAAGCACCATGTCAGGTCGCCGGCGCCCGCTGACCCTCCTCGCCGGTACGACCGCCTCCGAGTAGTGCCGTTCCAGGTGGAAGGGACCGAACGGGCAATGTTCAGCTTGCACGACAGGCGAGAGGTCGGCCACGGCGGCGACGGCAGTGGCGAATCGTCGTCCTGGCGGCCCAACGTCCCCGAGCGCAACGTCAACCTGGGGCGCCACTGGTACGGCCGCAAGCGCAAGGCCGAGGTCCGCAAGGCGCGGCCGCACGGCGGTTACGACCGCTATGCCGGCTACGACGCCCCGGTCGAGCGCGAGTCCGAGCCGCGGCAGCGCGTCGACTTCGCCGTCTCGGCCTTCGTGCTCGGCGCCGGCGCGCTGGTCCTGGCGTGGTGGCCGATCCTGAAGTACATCGGGCTCGGGTTCGCCGTGCTGGCGGTGCTGGTGGCCACCCGCGAACTTCGTCGGCACACCGCGGCCTCGCGGGTTCGCCTGCGCGGCGAGGCGGCGCACGCCGAACGCTTCGCGCGTACCGGGCGGCTGCTCGCGGTCGCGGCGGTCCTGGCGGTCGCCGGAAACATGATCTGGGGCATCAAGACCGGCCACGACGATCACCAGAAGGCCAGTGGCACGGCGACCAGCTCGGTCCTGAGCGACGTCGACGTCACCTTCGGCCAGTTCACGACCGGCTACAACGGCATCGGCCAGCCCATCCGCCAGCTCGCGGTCACGGTCCGCAACAAGACCAACAAGACGCGCTCGTTCACCATCCAGCTCGAGGCGCTGGACCCCAGCGGCAAGACGCGGATCGCCAGCGACGAGCTGCTCGAGCAGAGCATGGGCCCGGGCGAGACCCGGCAGGTCGCGGCCTTCCAGTTCGCCGACCCGACCCAGACCGAGGCGCTGAAGTCCGCCACGTTCCGGATCGCGAACGCCAGCGAGAAGTAAGCACCGACAGGACCTCAGGAGCCCCCGGCACCTCGGTGCCGGAGGCTCCTGGCGTCAATCAGGGCAGCGTCAGGATCTCGGCGCCGGCGTCGGTGACCAGCAGCGTGTGCTCGAACTGGGCCGTGCGTGAGCGGTCGCGGGTGACGACCGTCCAGCCGTCGTCCCACATGTCCCAGGCCGGCGAGCCGAGGGTGAGCATCGGCTCGATCGTGAAAGTCATCCCGGGTTGGATCACCGTGTCGTACATCTCGGTGTCGTAGTGCGGGACGACCAGCCCGGAGTGGAACGCGGTCCCGATCCCGTGGCCGGTGAACTCGCGGACCACGCCGTAGCCGAACCGCGCTGCGTAGGAGTCGATGACCCGGCCGACCACGTTGATCGGGCGCCCCGGCCGGACGGCCCTGATACCCCGCATCATCGCCTCTTGGGTGCGTTCGAGCAGCAGCCGGGAGGCCTCGTCGATCTCGCCGACCGGGTAGGTGGCGTCGGTATCCCCGTGCACGCCGTCGAGGAAGGCGGTGATGTCGACGTTGACGATGTCGCCGGCGACGAGTTCCCGGGAGTCCGGGATGCCGTGGCAGATGACCTCGTTGACCGAGGTGCACAGCGACTTCGGGAAGCTCTTGTAGCCCAGCGTCGACGGGTAGGCGCCGTGGTCGCAGAGGTACTCGTGGCCGATGGCGTCCAACGCGTCGGTGGTGACCCCGGGGGCGATGTGCTTGGCCACCTCGGCCAGCGCTTGCCCGGCCAGGCGCCCGGCGACCCGCATCCGCTCGATGGTCTCGGCGTCCTTTACCTCGGGCCCGGTGTAGGCCGCGGGGTTCGGGCGTCCGACGTACTCGGGGCGGGGGATCGCGGCGGGGACGACGCGCAACGGGGAGACGGTTCCGGCGAGCAGGGGCATGGCCGGCAGTCTAAGTCGTATGTCGGAGCACTCGATCTGCGATGACACCGGGGCGCCGGTTCGACTCCCGGGCACGGTCCGGCGGATCGTCTCGTTGGTCCCGTCACTGACCGAGGCGGTGGGGGAGACCGACGCGGAACTGCTGGTCGGGGTCACCGACTGGTGCACTCATCCGCCCGGGCTGGCCGCCGCGCGGATCCGGGGCACGAAGAACCCGGACGTGCCGGCGGTGGTCGCGCTGGCTCCGGACCTGGTGCTGGCCAACGCCGAGGAGAACAAGGCCGCCGACATCGCCGCGCTGCGGGCCGCGGGGCTGGCGGTCTGGGTCACCGACATCCGTGACGTCGGGTCGGCACTGACCGGGCTGGGCCGGATGCTCGAGGCGTGCGGGCTGGGCCGACCGGGCTGGCTGGCGGCGGCTGCAGCGTCGTGGGCGCAGCCGTGGACCGGGTCGCGCCGGCGGGTCGCCGTGCCGATCTGGCGCAAGCCGTGGATGGTGGCCGGTGCGGACACGTTCACCACCTCGGTGCTGGACCGGCTCGGCTGCGACAACGTCTTCGACGATTCACCCGCCGACGAGTTCGGCCGCTACCCGCGGACGAGCCCGGAGGAGATCCTGGCCCGGGGCGCCGAAGTCGTGGTGCTGCCCGACGAGCCGTACGAGTTCACCGCACTGGACGGTCCGGAGGCCTTCGGCGACCTCGACGTCGCGCTGGTGAGCGGTCGGCTGCTGACCTGGTACGGGCCGTCGATGGCGGTGGCCCGCGAGCAGCTGGAGAACGCGCTGACGGCGGCCCGTCCAGGTTCGGACTGGGCCGCCGTCGGCGGATCTGACGCTTAGATCTCCCAGCGCTGCTCGGGCATCTTGCGGCCCTTGCCTGCCGGGTGGGCGGCGCGAGCGCGCTCCTCTGCGGCGCTCCGGCTGCGCCCCTCGTCGGTAGAGCCGAGGCGTGGGGCGGGCACCGCGTCGGCCGGCGCCGGGATGAAGAACAGGACGTCGCCGCCGTCGGTCGACCACTCCGAGGCCAGGTTCATGTCCTGGTACTGGGCGACGAACGCCGCCAGGGCGGCCTCGTAGATCTCGTCCGAGGTCCCGTCGATGACCAGCTCGACGCCGTCCTCGACCGGGTAGACGAACCACGCGACGTTACTCATTTTCCGCCCCTTTTTCACCCGACCCGGTGTGTTTCCGGGTTCTTGGGCGCTTCGACTCGGGCGGCCCCGATCCGGTTGCACAAATGGGGCGAAACGGTCCGTTCGACGAGGCGGGGTCGGCCGAACGGACGAGGGTGGGGCGCTAATGGAAGGCGTGCTCCTGCGCCGGGAACGTCCCGCCGATCACGTCGGCCGCGTAGGCCTTGGCCGCCTCGGTGAGCACGCCGCGCAGGTCGGCGTAGCGCTTCACGAAGCGCGGGATGTGGCCCTCGCGCAGCCCGGCCATGTCCTGCCAGACCAGCACCTGCGCGTCGCAGTCCGGGCCGGCGCCGATGCCGATGGTCGGGATCCGCAACTCCGCGGTGACCTGCTTGGCGACCTGCGACGGCACCATCTCGAGCACCACCGCGAACGCCCCGGCCTCGGCGACCGCATGGGCGTCGGCCAGCAACTGCTCGGCGGCGCCGCCGCGCCCCTGCACCCGGTAGCCGCCCAGTCCGTGCTCGCTCTGCGGCGTGAACCCGACGTGGGCCATGACCGGCACGCCGGCGTCGACGATCGCCTTGACCTGCGGGGCCACCCGCACGCCGCCCTCGAGCTTGATCGCGTGCGCGCCGCCTTCCTTCATGAACCGGATCGCGGTCTCCAGCGCCTGCGCGGGGGAGACCTGGTAGGAGCCGAAGGGCAGGTCTCCGACCACGAGCGCCCGTTTGCTGGCCGTGACCACGGCGCGGACCAGGGGCAGCAGTTCGTCGACGGTCACCGGGACCGTGGTCTCGTAGCCGTAGACGTTGTTGGCCGCGCTGTCGCCGACCAGCAGCACCGGGATGCCCGCCGCGTCGAAGATCTCGGCGGTGTACATGTCGTAGGCGGTGAGCATCGGCCACCGCTCGCCCCGGTCCTTCATGGCCTGCAACGCCGGCACCCGGATCCTGCGGGCCGGCGGCAAGTTGCCGTAGATCGGGGGCTGCTCCTCCGACGGACGTGCTGGTTCGGAGCTCATCTGGACTCCTCTGAAGTTCGCCTCGAGGCCTCCCGCTGAGGTCCCCGGACTCGTCCGCCAGCGTACGCCCGTCCTGCGCGGCGGACGGATCAGCAGTCGTCGACCTTTATCCGTGCTTGTCGGCGGTTATTTCGGCCGACAAGCATGGTTTAGCGCCGACAGGCGGAGGGTTGGGCCATCAGCTCGCACGCGCTTGAGCTCGGGCGAAGGCAGCTCGGATGCGGACGGCGACCTCGGCGCGACCTTGCGTCAACTGGGCCCATGTGACGCGGACTACCTCGTAGCCAGCCTCACGCAGCCGATCCTCACGCTGCTTCTCGCGCCACAACACCTCGCCCGGCGGCCCGTGGGGGTCGGTGTACTTGATCCGGCCGTCGATCTCGACGATCACTCGAGAAGCTCGGAACAAGAAGTCGACCCGAGCGATGAAGCGGCCGCCATGCCAAATCTCCGTCTGAAGCTCTGCCTCAGGCAGACCGGCTTCGGCCATGACGATCCGGGCCAGGGACTCGGCAACCGATTCGGCTGCGCCGTTTGCGAATTCGCACGCCCGCACGGCCTTACAGCCGCCCGGCCAGATCGACATGAACCTGACCATCGACTCGAGTTCAGGTCTGGACGTACCAGCGTGCAGCACTGCGTCGGCGACGAAGACGGAATGCTCCCAATCGAGCCCGCGCATCAGATCAGCGGCGGTGCGGGCCGCGGTGGTGACCGGAATGCCTTCCAGCAGCACCAAGTGCTCGGCCGGCAGAGCCGCTGGACATTCGCTCACGCCGAACCGGTGCGTTCGGCCGCCACGGCCGTGGCTCACCAATTCCACGACGAGTGGGGTAGTGCCGGGCGTCCCGATGGCCCCGCCTCCGGTTGCGGTGTGCCAAGCAGAGGGCTTGGGCGGCGGCGACGGAAGGCCCCACATCAGGCCCGCGCTTCGATGACCGGCCGCGAACCGACGCGATCGTGAATCGCCGGCGGCACGATGTTCGTTCCGCACCAGGGAGGCTCCGGCTATGTCGAGTCGGTGGCGCGCCCGGACATCGATCCCCTCGAGAGCTTGTGCCGGGACGAATATCCCCCGGCGAAGGGCGCAGATCGTCCCTCTGCGCCGGGCGCGCTCCAACTCGGCGGCAGCAATTCCGGCTTCTCGTGCCTGTCGGGCGCTGAAGACTCCGCCCTGCATCTCGGCGAGGGCGAACAGTTTTGGATCGGTCACAGGCGCCGACCCTGCCAGGGGTTTGTGGCGCTCGCTTCAGTTGAGGTTGCAGCTGTGGATAACTCGTGCGGGAAGAGGCCTGTGGACGCGCGATGACGCGTTGCCGGGGCCTGTCGGCGCTTATCCCTGCCTGTCGGTCGAAATAACCGCCGACAAGCAGGGATAACAGTCGACGACTGCAGAAAAGGCGGCTGCGGTCAGGGGGGCGGGGCGGTCTCGCGCCAGGAGTTGGTGATGGGCAGGCGTCGGTCGCGGCCGAAAGCGCGGCGAGAGATCTTCGGGCCGGGGGGGTACTGGCGCCGCTTGTACTCCGCGGCGTCGACGAGCCGCAGGATGCGTTCGACGAGCTCGGGCTCGAAGCCGGCGGTCACCAGGTCGCCGGCCGAGGCGTCGTGCTCCACGTAGTCGTCGAGCAGGTCGTCGAGGACGTGGTAGTCGGGCAGCGAGTCGGTGTCCAGCTGGCCGGGGCGCAACTCGGCCGAGGGGGGCTTCGTGATCGAGTTCGGCGGGATCGGCGGGGTCTCGCCGAGGCGGGCCGCGTCCTGGTTGCGCCACTCGGCCAGCCGCCACACCAGCAACTTGGGGACGTCCTTCAGCGGCGCGAAGCCGCCGACGGCGTCGCCGTAGATCGTCGAGTACCCGGCGGCCAGTTCGCTCTTGTTGCCGGTGGCCAGCACCAGGTGGCCCTCGGCGTTCGACAGGCCCATCAGCGTCGTCCCGCGGACCCGGGCCTGCAGGTTCTCCTCGGCCAGGCCGGTCAGCTTCAGCGCCTCCAGGTACGCCGCGACCATCGGCTCGATCGCCACGGCCCGGTAGTTCAACCCGGTGCGCTCGGCCAGGTCCTCGGCATCGGAGCGGGAGTGGTCGGAGGAGTACCGGCTGGGCAGCGAGACCCCGTGGACCCGGTCGGCACCGATCGCGTCGCAGGCGATCGCGGCGGTCAACGCCGAGTCGATCCCGCCGGAGAGCCCGAGGATCACCGAGGCGAACCGGTTCTTCTCGACGTAGTCCCGCAGCGCCACCACCAGCGCGCCGTAGACCTCGGCCTCGGTGCCCGCGCGGGGCGCGATCGAGGCGGGCACCGCTTCGCGGGGCGCCCGCGGTGCGAGCGCGACAGCGGACCGCTCGATGTCGACGTCCGCGTCGGTGGCCTCGGTCGAGTCGTCAACCGCCGCTGGCAGGTCCAGGTCCGCGAACAGGGTGTGCTCGGCGAACTGGGGCGCCCGCGCCAGCAGCGTCCCGTCCGGGGCGACGACCAACGAGTCGCCGTCGAACACCAACTCGTCCTGTCCGCCGACCAGGTTGACGTAGGCCACCGTCGCGCCGGCCTCGGCGGCCCGCCGCCGGCACAGTTCGAGACGGGCGTCGTCCTTGTCCAACTCGTACGGCGAGCCGTTGATGACGACCAGCAGCCCGGCCAGCGCGGCCGCGGCGGCGGCGACCGGGCCGCCGTCCTGCCACATGTCCTCGCAGATCACGAACGCCACGTCGGCCCCGCCGATGCGCACCACCGGCAGTCGGTCGCCGGGCACGAAGTGCCGGAACTCGTCGAAGACCCCGTAGTTCGGCAGGTGATGCTTCGCCGAACGGGTCACCACCCGGCCGCGGTGCAACACGGCGAGGGAGTTCGTCGGTCCGCCGGCCGGTCGGCCCAACCGCGGGGCCTCCTCACCGGCCGCGTCCAGGTAGCCGACGACAACCACCGCGTCGCCGGCCACGTCGGCGCAGCGGACGGCCAACTCCTCCAGCGCCTGCGCCGAGGCCCGCTGGAACGAGCGGCGCAGTGCCAGGTCCTCCACCGGGTAGCCGGTCAGCACCATCTCCGGGAACGCGATCAGGTCGGCGCCGGCGGCCGCCGCGGCCGCCGTCCGGGACAGGATCGCCTCGGCGTTGGCTGCGATCGCCCCGACCGTGGCGTTCATCTGGCACAGCGCGATCCGGAGTTGCGGCATGGCTGCAGCGTAGGTCGGACGGGCTTTCGCGGTACGTCCGCGGGGTGATAGACCGACACCACAACCTGTGTCCGGACGAAGGAGTCTGCACGATGATCAAGGTCAGCGTCCTGTACCCGTACGACACCAGCGACACCTTCGACCTGGACTACTACAAGACCAAGCACATGCCGATGGTCGCCGAGCTCACCGGCGACGCGTGCAAGGGCTGGTCCGTCGACTCCGGTCTGGGTGGCGGCGCCCCGGGCACCCCGCCGGCGTTCTCCTGCATCGGCGCGCTGCTGTTCGACAGCGTCGAGTCCTTCGGTGCCGCCTTCGGCCCGCACGCCGAGCAGATCATGGGCGACATCCCGAATTACACGAAGACCTCCCCGATCGTGCAGGTCAGCGAGGTCGTCGTCGGCTGATTCCCGACGCCCTTGGGGTGTGCCCCGCCGGCTCCGGCGCCGTAACGGCCCCGAAACACCGGCGGGGCACACTGCGTTTTGTGGCCCGCCGGCGAACGTCGAACGAACGGCGCGCCGTGCTGCCCGACGGTGTCGCACCGGCTGCGACCCGATCGGTGAAACTATGAGCTTCATGGACAAGCAGACGGAATTCGTGCTCCGTACGGTCGAGGAACGAGATCTGCGTTTCGTGCGGTTGTGGTTCACCGACGTGCTCGGGTTCCTGAAGTCGGTGGCGATCGCGCCCGCCGAACTGGAAGCGGCGTTCGCCGAGGGCATCGGGTTCGACGGTTCGGCCATCGAGGGCTTCGCGCGCGTCCACGAGTCGGACATGCTCGCCAAGCCGGACCCGGCGACCTTCTCCGTGCTGCCGTGGCGCACCGAGGCCCCGGGCACCGCGCGGATGTTCTGCGACATCCTCATGACCGACGGGTCCCCGAGCTACGCCGACCCGCGGTACGTGCTCAAGCGGATCCTGGCCCGCGCCTCCGACCTGGGCTTCACCTTCTACACGCACCCGGAGGTGGAGTTCTACCTGTTCGAGAAGCGACCCGGGCCCGGCGAGGCCCCGATCCCGATCGACGCGGGCGGCTACTTCGACCACACCACGCACCGCGCCGGCCAGGACTACCGCCGGCTCGCGATCACCATGCTCGAGAACATGGGCATCTCGGTGGAGTACAGCCACCACGAGGGCGGCCCCGGGCAGCAGGAGATCGACCTGCGCTACGCCGACGCGCTGACCACCGCCGACAACGTCATGACGTTCCGGACGGTCATGAAGGAGGTCGCGCTCGAGCAGGGCATCTACGCCTCGTTCATGCCCAAACCGTTCACCGAGCACCCGGGCTCGGGGATGCACACCCACCTGTCGCTGTTCGAGGGCGACCGCAACGCCTTCTACGAGGCCGGCGCCGAGTACCAGTTGTCGAAGGTGGGCCGCTCGTTCATCGCCGGGCTGCTGTTCCACGCAGCCGAGGTCACCGCGGTGACCAACCAGTGGGTGAACTCCTACAAGCGGCTGTGGGGCGGGGGCGAGGCCCCGGCCTACATCTGCTGGGGGCACAACAACCGCTCGGCGCTGGTCCGGGTGCCGATGTACAAGCCGACCAAGGGCCAGTCGACCCGGATCGAGGTCCGTTCGATCGACTCGGCGTGCAACCCGTACCTGACCTACGCCCTGTTGCTCGCTGCGGGCCTGCGCGGGATCGAGCAGAACTACGAGCTGCCCCCGGGCGCCGAGGACGACGTCTGGTCGCTGTCGCCGGCCGAACGCCGTGCGATGGGCATCCAGCCGCTGCCGCAGAACCTGGCCGAGGCGATCGCCCTGATGGAACGCAGTGAACTGGTCGCCGAGACCCTGGGCGAGCACGTCTTCGAATTCTTCCTGCGCAACAAGCGCCGGGAGTGGGAGGAGTACCGGGCCCAGGTCACCCCGTTCGAGCTCGAGCGCTACCTAGCCGTCCTCTGACTCCACATCTTCTGCTGCCTGTCCCACCTATCGGGGCGCCCCAATAGGTGGGACAGGCAGCAGAAGTCGGGGAGATAGCTTGGGGCCATGAGCGTAGGGGCCGCGGGTCCACATCGGGCGCGTCGGGCCCAGGCCGACGCGGGACTGGTCCGACTCGGGTTCAGCGACGGCGCCCGGGCGCTGGAGCTGATCAACGCGCCACTGCTCGGCATCGGCCACGACCTGGAACTGCTGGCGGCGCTGGGGGAGGCGGCCGACCCGGACCTGGCGCTGGCCACCCTGACCCGGCTGGCCCAGGCTGAGGACCCGGAGCAGCTGCGGCTGACGCTGCGTCAGAATCCCGGCTTCCGGGCGCGGTTGATTGCGGTTCTCGGCGCCTCGCTGGCCCTCGGCGACCACCTCGTGCGCAACCCCGACGACTGGGCCCTGCTGGAGGCCGCGCCGGGTGCGCCGATCCCGGCCGAGATCCTGCGCGCCGGCCTGGCGACCTCGGTCGGTGCCGACCCGTACGCCCCGGCGCCGACCGCCGACGGCTACGACGTGCACGTCTACGACGAACTGCGCCTGGCCTACCGGCGCGGGGTGTTGAACCTCGCGGCGCGTGACCTGACCGGTGCGGCCGAGCTGGAGGAGGTCTCCGCCGAGCTCGCCGACCTGGCCGCGGGGACGCTGGACGCCGCGTTGGCTGTCGCCCGGGCCGAACTCCCGGCCGCCGCCGAACCGTGCCGGTTGGCCGTGATCGGGATGGGCAAGTGCGGCGGCCGCGAACTGAACTACGTCAGCGACGTCGACGTGATCTTCGTGGGCGCCCCGGAACCGGGTGGCGACGAGCCCGCCGCGCTGCGCAGCGCGACCCGGTTGGCCACCACGTTGATGCGGGTCTGCTCGGCGGCCACTCCGGCGGGCACGATCTGGCCGGTCGACGCGGCACTGCGCCCGGAGGGCCGAGCCGGCCAGTTGGTGCGCACGGTGGCCTCGCACGAGGCCTACTACGAGCGGTGGGCCGAGACGTGGGAGTTCCAGGCGCTGCTGAAGGCCCGCCCGGTCGCCGGCGATCTGACGCTGGGTCAGAAGTACGTCGAGACCATCAGTCCCCTGGTCTGGAAGGCGGCCGAGCGGGAGAACTTCGTCGCCGACGTGCAACGCATGCGCCGGCGGGTCGAGGCGAGCATCCCGACCGCGGAGGCCGGCCGCCAGCTCAAGCTCGGGCCGGGTGGGCTGCGCGACGTCGAGTTCGCGGTGCAGTTGCTGCAACTCGTGCACGGGCGGGCCGACGAGGCGTTGCGCAGCGGCACCACGCTGTCGGCGCTGGCCGCGTTGGCCAAAGGCGGTTACGTCGGGCGTGACGACGCGGCCGGACTGGACGAGGCTTACCGCTTCCTGCGGACCCTGGAGCACCGGATCCAGTTGTACCGGATGTGGCGCACGCACGTCGTGCCCGCCGAGGAGCCGGAGCTGCGTCGGTTGGGTCGCGCGATGGGCCTGCGCGGCGACCCGGCGGCCGAGCTGATCGAGCGGTGGAAGCGGCACGCCCGCGAGGTGCGCCGGCTGCACGAGAAGCTGTTCTACCGGCCGCTGCTGCTCGCGGTGGCGCGCCTGCCCGGGGAGCAGTCGCGGCTTACCCCGGCGGCGGCCCGGCGGCGGTTGTCTGCTCTCGGCTACGCCGACCCGGCCGGTGCGCTACGGCATCTGGAGGCGTTGACCGCCGGGCTCTCGCGGCGGGCCGCCATCCAGCGGACGTTGCTGCCGGTGATGCTCGGCTGGTTCGCCGACGCTGCCGATCCCGACTCCGGCCTGCTGGCGTTCCGTCAGGTGTCCGACGCTCTCGGGGCCACCCCTTGGTACCTGCGGCTGCTGCGCGACGAGGGCACCGCGGCGCAGCGGTTGGCACACGTGCTGGCGACCAGCCGGTTCGCCTCGGAGCTGCTGCTGGGCGCCCCGGAGGCGGTGGCGTTCCTCGGCTCCGACAGTGAACTGACGCCGCGTCGGCTCGATGCGTTGCGCGTCGAGGTGACTGCGGCCGCGGCGCGGGCCGAGTCCGCCGAGGCGGCGGCGCTGGCCGTGCGGGCGGTCCGGCGGCGCGAGCTGTTCCGGGTCGCGGCCGCCGACGCGCTCGGCCTGCTGAAGGTGGCCGAGGTCGGGGAGGCGCTGACCGGGATCACCGCGGTCACCCTCGGCGGGGCGCTGTCGGCGGCGGTGCGGACGGTGGCCGGCGACGATGAACTGCCCACCCGGATGGCCGTGGTCGCGATGGGTCGGCTCGGCGGCCACGAACTCGGCTATGCCAGCGACGCGGACGTGGTGTTCGTCCACGACCCGCTGCCCGGTGCCGACGAACGCGAGGCGGCCGACGCGGCCACCGCGGTGGCCAACGAATTGCGTCGCCTGCTGCAGATGCCGACCAGCGAACCGGCTCTGGAAGTCGACGCGGACCTGCGTCCGGAGGGCCGCGCCGGTCCGCTGGTGCGGTCGATCGCGTCCTGCGCCCGCTACTACCAGCGGTGGTCGAGCGTGTGGGAGAGCCAGGCGCTGCTGCGGGCCGAGCCGGTCGCCGGCGACCTCGATCTCGGCGCCCGGTTCATCGAGCTCGTCGATCCGTTGCGCTTCCCCGCCGGCGGACTGACGGAGGATCAGATCCGCGAGATCCGGCGGATCAAGGCCCGTGTGGAGGCCGAACGGCTACCGCGTGGGGCGGACCCGAACACCCACACCAAGCTCGGCCGGGGCGGGCTGGCCGACGTGGAGTGGGTCGCCCAGCTGCTCCAGTTGCGCCATGGCGCGGCGGTGCCAGAGCTGCGCACCACCCGCACGCTCGCGACCCTGCGGGCCGCGACCGACGCCGGGCTGCTGGCCAAGGCCGACGCCGCCGCGCTGATCGCCGCCTGGGAACAGGCCGCCCGGGTTCGCAATGCAATCATCCTGGTCCGCGGCCGGTCCGGGGACTCGCTGCCGACCGATGCCCGGGAACTCGACGCGGTCGCCCGCGGCCTGGGCTACGCGCCGGGGCACGCCGGGCGGCTGTCCGAGGACTACCGCCGGGTCGCCCGCCGGGCCCGCGCCGTGGTCGAGCGCGTCTTCTACGCCTGAGCTGTCACCGTGCTGAGGTTCGCTCGTCCTCACAGCGCTGAGGTTCGCTTGCGTTCCTCGCTCGTTCCTCGCTCGTCGCAGTCACTCACAGCCCGGTCGGCTTGCTGGTTGCCGAGGCCTTGCCGGTGCTGGCGTCGACGAAGGTCCGTCCGGCCGGGTCCTGGGTCAGGGTCACGTCGACCGCGGTGGCCCGGGCCAGCGCCGCGCAGGCGACCTGGCCGGCCGACGGGTCGGAGCCGGCGAACAGCGAGATCGAGATCGCCTGCGCGCTGTAGCTGACCGAGGTGTGGTCCAGCACCGTGCACGGCTCGATCCCGGCGTAGTAGTAGACCCGGACGGTCCGCTTACTGACCAGCTCGGCGTAGCTCCAGGCGACCGGGTGGACGTTGTCCATCCCGGGCTCGGGCGTCACCAGCTTCGCGCCGATCGTGACGGGGCTCGGGGTCGCCGTCCCCCAGCCGGGCAGCCCGCCGGCGCTCGACCCGGAGTCGCTGGACCCCGACCCCCTCGACCCGGGCGCGCTCGAGGCACCGGGAGTCGGGGAGCTGCTGGAACTCGACGTCGGGGTGGGGGAGTCCATGGCGGTCGGTGCCGCTGAGACGTCCGGGCTCGGGGCACTCGCGCCGGCGCCGACCGAGGTCCCCCCGCCGCAGCCGCCGAGCAGCAGCACCAGTCCGAGTCCCAGGACGGCCACCGGAATTCGTCTCATGTCTCCCCCTGCCGCAGCGCAGGTACACCCCGCGCCGGTCGTCACTCTGTCATTAGCAGGACGTCGGGGGACGGGAGTTCGTTCGACCGCGACCGAACCGGGACTAGATTCGCCGACCTCGTAGGGTCTGCCTTGTGGGACAGGCGATTCAGATGCTCGGTGCTTTGGTCGTGCTGGCTGCATTCGTGGCGAATCAGTGGTTCCGGCTGCCCACGGACAACGCGTCGTACCTGCTGATGAACGCAGTCGGGACGGGGATCCTCGCCGTGGTCGCCGGGGTGAACGGGGACATGGGTTTCCTGCTGCTCGAGGGCGTCTGGGCGATCGTGTCGACCATCGGACTGACCCGGGCTCTGCTCGGTCGGACCTCGGCCGAGACCGGCTGAGGGACCGTCAGTTCCGGTACTTCCGACGAATACCGACTCAAGTCCGCTGCCGCCGGCGCCGACAATTCGGTGGGTCGCAAGCGCGGAAGGAGCCGGAGTGGACGTCTTCCTGCAGTCACTTCTGCTGGCCGGTATCGGGGTGTGCGTCTGGTTGGCGTTCCACCCGTCCTCCCGCGAGGACTACGACGACATCGAGACGCCACGGCGCCCGCCGCGGCCGTCGGTGGTCGGCGCCCGGGAGATCCCGCGCAGGCCCGCGAATCCGTATCGGCGTGGCATCGGCGACGGCCGCCTGATCGGCCAGTACCGGGGAGACCACGACGCCGCCGAGGAGGCCGGCGGCCGGCCGTTGCCGCCTGGCGACCCGAGCCGCTCGGACACCATTCCGTAAGGACTGGCCCGCCCCGCGCCGGTGCGCGCCGCGTGATACTCAGGGTCCATGTCGGACAAGTACACGGCGACCCGTAAGTCCCTGAATGCCGTCGCCGAGCAGGTCCTGGCCGGACCCCAGCACCGGGCCATCGGCCGGATCGCGCTTCGGGTGACGCCTGACGGGTTCGGCACGCTCACCGATCCGGGCCTGCGCGTGACCGCGACCCGGCTGATCGGCGCGGCCGGCGAGTTCGGTTTGGACGGCAGCACCTGCGCGGGGCTGGCGGCGGCCGTCGGGGTCGCGGTGGGACCGCCGGTCGACGTCTACGCCGCGCTGACCGGGGTTGCCCCCGATGAGGTGCTCGTCGTCGACGCCGAAGCGGCCGGACAGTTGTGCGCGGCGTTGCAGCGCGGCGATGCGGCGCTGCGCCGGCTGGCGCCCGATCAGCCGCCGGTGCTGTGGCCGGAGCACTTCGACGTCGGCATCACTCTCGACGAGGTCAACTACGGCGTCTCGCCGGGCGACGACTACCTCGCCGAGCCGTACGCCTACGTGGGGCCCTGGCAGCCCCGGACGGGGGAGTTCTGGAACGCCCCGTTCGGCGCGTGCCGGCCGCTGCGCGACCTGCCCGGCGAGGCACTCGACGAGTTCCTGGCCCGCGGGCAGGGGTTGGCCGCCGCGTCGGCGTAGACCGGGGCTCAGACCGCCGGGTGGTCGGTCTCCTGGCGGAGGAACGCCGACTGGGCGAGCCCGCCGAAGGTCAGCCATTCGCGGGTGGCCGAGTGACCGGCGACGACGAGATCGGCGGTGCGCTCGAAGTCCCGGGGCCCGGTCGGCATCGTCTGCAGCAGACCGGCGGCCCAGGCGTCGGCCACGTGCGGCAGCACCCGCACCCGCGGGTCGCGCAGGGCCGAGTGAACCGAGGCCTTGTTCGCCGCGGCCCGGGCGACGGTGAACGCCCGCAGCACGACCTCTACCAGCGGGTTAGGCGCCCGCTCGGCGGGGGCAGCGTACGGGCGCGAGTTGCGCACCGGCAGCCCGCAGGCCCCGCCGACACCCTGCGCGGCGCACCGACCCGGCGCCCCGGTCACCGGCGCAAGGCCCGCGTCGAGAACCAGCACCGTGTCGTCCGGCCCGGCGGTGTCCAGCGCGGCCTGCACCGGGACCCCGCAGACGACGCCGCCGTCGACGTGCAGGTGCCCGTCGGGCAGCACGACCGGCGGGAGCAGGCCGGGCAACGCGCACGAGGCCAGCAGGGTCTCCAGCAGCGGGCCCTGCCGGTGGTGGACCGCGTCGGCGCAGTCCAGGCAGGTGGTGGTCACCGTCAGCGGGACGGCCAGTTCGCGCAGGTCGTGGGCGTCCAACGAACGGCCGAGCATCGCCCGCAGCGGCCGCGGATCGAGCAGCGAGTCGCCGTTGCGGACGAAGTTGGGCACGCCGCGGAAGCGGGACAGCAGCGAGGGCGCCAGCACGGCGTGGCTCTCCGGGGCCCGCCAGAACCGCACCAGCGCCCGGGCGCGGGCCGGTGACGGGTCGGCGCCGTAGAACGCGGCGTTCAGCGCGCCGGCGCTGCAGGCAACCAGAGCATCCGGCACCACCCCGGCCTCGGCCAGCGCGAGCAGTGCACCGGACTGGAAAGCCCCGATGGCACCACCGCCACCGAGCACGAAGACCACTGCCACGTCGAACTCCGATCCACCAACGGATGATCCCGCGGGGTCGGGCGGGCAAACGGATTGTGCACGGCGAAGGTGAACAACACCATCGCGGTTCGTCAACCGGGAGTCTGATCCGTCCGAAAGGACCGCCGAATCAAGCCGTTCGGCACGGGCGCTTCCGGCCCAGATCGTTCCGGACCGGTCGCGCCGGCCTCGGGCCCGGTCGAGTTGTCCGCGATGAGGCGTCGGCAACGCCGCAGGCCGCCGGCCGCACCGTCCTGCGGGCGGCGGCCGACGGCCTTCGTGGCGTCCGACGCGGATCGCTGACCCTGCGCCAGCGCGCCGATCAGATGTCGTAGAAGTGACAATCGGGGCCTTCGACCTCGACGGATAACGACCATTGAGCCTTTGACCTGCAGTTTTGTTTCGATCGCTTGTCGACAGTTCTCACCGTTCCGCAACATCCGGCGGCCTGGCGACGGCCTGGGAATGATCTTGGACAGATCTCGCGGGTGCTGGTGGCCCAAACGCCTGCTGGGGGACTTCGCACCCGTCGTCGGGCCACTTCGATGTCCTGCGGGACAAGGTTGACCACACGGTGGATGAGCCGGGGCACGTGGGCCAGTTCGGGTTTGACAGAACCACTTCGAATGCGCGGGTGCTCCCACGCCGAATCCTCAGGTCAGGCCGATGTCGGAGGGGCCTGTAAATCCATCGCGGAAGCTTCCCAGGTCGAATCCTGGACACTGGACGGGCCACCAGTCGGACGATTCGGCTCTTGACCTGCGGAAACGGGTCGAGGGCTGATCGCTTTCGGTCCGGTTGTTGCGGCGACGCGGCGGATCGTCCGCGTGTATCCGTTTCGGAGTTCGGGGTCGTCCTTGCTGCCTCTCGGGGGCTCGGCGGTGATGTCGGATCAACGATCGCGGGTACCGGTCGGGAGGTACAACGGTGGTTGGGCCTGGCCGTGGACAGCTGGACAGCTGGACCGCGACTCGTGTGGCTCGACGCTCGCCACACCCCAGCGAGCCTGGTCGTGCTGGCGCAACCGGCAGGCCCTCTGGTTCAGCGCCGCTTTTTCGACGTCAAGCCCAGCATGATCAGTTCGACGAGTTCGTCTGCGAAGGCGTCGTCGATGGGCCTGCCCGTCATCGTCAGTCGGGCGATCACGGCGCCCGTGCAGGCTTCCAAAACAAGCAGCAGGTCGACGCCTTCCCGTACCTGGCCACGCTGTTGAGCCCGTTCGAGCGAGGTGACGATCCGAGCGAACGCAGGTTGGGTCAGCCTCGAGCCGAGCATCTCGCGCATCACCGGGTTCTCCGCGGCCTCGGCCAGCAGGGCGGGCAGCGCGACTCGGCCGACGGGATCGGCCACGTGCGCCACACCCCAGCGGAACGTCGTCTTGAAGTCGTTCGCGATGTCGCCGGTGTCGGGGGGGTCCACCTGCGGCACCTCACCGAAGGCCGCCTCGATAAGTAGCGCACCGCGGCTCGGCCAGCGTCGGTAGAGCGTCGGCTTGCTGACACCTGCTCGAGACGCGATGGCGTCCATCGACATCGCTGCGTACCCGCCATCGGTCACGAGTTCGCGTGCGGCGGCGAGGATCGCGGCGTCGATGGCCTGGTCGCGGGGTCGGCCCCGGGCGGTTGAGGTCACGAGCAATATCCTATACGGTACGTGTCGTAATGAAAGACTGGAGCCCCGCGGGAGAGCTCATGGGCGTATTCAAGGACACGGAGGAGGCCGAACGCTTCCTCGGTGCGATCTGGGAGCGGATGGGCACCGACGCGAAGCTGGCGCCCAAGCTCACGGCGACCGGTCTGGTGATGCAGCTCGACTACACCGAACCGGACGCCTGCGTCACGGTCAGCTGCAACGCGGAAGGCATCGCGGTGGAACGCGGCCACACCTCGACCGAGCCACAGCTGACGCTGTTCATGACGGCAGACACGGGCAACAAGTTCTGGCTCGGAGAGATCAAGAACATCCCGAAAGCCTTGAGCAGCGGGCAGATCCGCACCGAGGGCCAGATGCCGAACATGATGAAGCTGCTGCCCGTGCTGCTGCCAGCTTTCAAGCTCTACCGGACGATCCTCACGGAGTCCGGTCGCACCGACCTGATCGTGGACTGAGCCTTCACCACTAGAGAACGGATGCCGCTGTGGCCAACGGATTGCTGATCATCTCCCTCAACCCTGTCCCGGACGCCGTCGAAGCGTTCGAGAAGTGGGTGGTGAACAACCACTTGCCGGAGGTGATGAGTTCGCGACGCTTCGTGAAGGCCGGCCTCTACCGGACCACGGACCTGCCGACGCTGCCCGGTGTGGAGGTCATGGACCGCTCCCACTACACCGTCTACGAAGTCGCGGCGGCCACCGAGGCCGAACTCGACGACGCCGGTGATGGCCTGCGGGAGATGCTCGCCGCAGGCGACA
>DATASX010000081.1 GCA_036269075.1 Sporichthyaceae bacterium | reverse complement strand
AACTACGACGGCTCCTGGACCGAGTACGGCGCGCTGGTCGGCGTCCCGATCACCCTCGGCGATGGCCCCGGTGGTCCGGACGGGGGGCGGTCCTGATGTGCGGAGCCACGGCGGGCGGACTGGCGCTGGGCGCCAACGTCGACCCGGGCAAGGAGGCCATCATCCAGGGCCAGGTGACTCAGGGTGGTGCGCCGGTGCCCAACGCCTACGTGCGACTGCTCGACCGCACCGGTGAGTTCACCGCCGAGGTCCCCACCTCGGCGACCGGGCACTTCCGGTTCTTCGCCGGGCCGGGGCAGTGGACGCTACGGACCCTGGCGCCCGGCGCCCAGTCCGACAGCAAGGTCACCGCGGCTCTCGGGTCGATCGCCGAGATCGAGGTCGCGCTCCCGGCCTGAACCCCGCCACTTCTGCTGCCTGTCCCACCTATCCGCGGCCTGCGACAGGTGGGACAGGCAGCACATGTCGGGAGGTGGGGGCGTCAGTAGACGAGGGCCTGGGTGTCCTCCGCGCAGGCCTCGGCCACGAACACCGCGGAGCCGGCGATCCGGATGCCCGGCAGCACGTCGTCCGGGCCGATGTCGCGCCGGGCCGCGCACTGGGTGCACAACGTGACCTGGCCCGAGGACAGCACGGTCGCCAGCAGGTCGGGCAACGCCTGGGAGTGGGGCAGTTCGAACTGCTCGGCACGGCCCGGCAGAGCGAACCAGGCGCTCTCGCCGGTCAGCCACAACGAGACCGACACCCCGGAGGCGGCGGCGACCGCGGCGACCGTGAACGCCTGGCTGCACCGCTCGGGCGCGTCGGCGCCGGCGGTCACCTTCACGACCAGAGTCCGACTCACGCGTTGCTTCCTCTCGATGTGTTCGCGCCCCAAAGCTAGCCCGCGTCCTAGACTCGGTCGCAGGGCAGGACGACCTGGAGGCGGCTTTGACCAACGTGTTGGCGGTCGGGTTGATGGCCGTGGGGGCGGCAGTCGTGCCGGTGTCGCTGCATGCGGCGTACCGACTGCTCCGGGTCCGGGACTAGGGCCTCCGGCGTGTTCGAGATTCCCCCGGACATCCACCCGTGGTGCGTCCCCCTGGCCTTCCTGCTCGGTACGTGGGAGGGCGAGGGCATCGTCGAGTACCCGACCGTGCAACGGCGGGCGTTCGCCCAGCGGCTCGAGTTCGCCCAGAACGGCAAGCCGTTCCTGCACTACCTGTCCCGGACCTGGGAGATCGACACCGACGGCCAGAAGGTCCGGCCGCTGGCCATGGAGACCGGGTTCTGGCGCATCGGCGAGGACAAGACCCTCGAGGTGCTGCTCTCGCACCCGACCGGTTTCCTCGAGGCCCTCTACGGCGAGGTCCGCGGGCCGCGCATCGAGCTCGCGACCAAGAAGGTGGTCAAGGTCGAGTCGGCCAAGGACTACCGCCGCGGGCACCGGCTCTACGGCCTGGTCGACGGACGCCTGATGTGGGCCTTCGACATGGAGGCCGTGGACCAGAAGATGCAGCCGCACGCGTCCGCGGAGCTCAAGCGAGTGCCATGAGCGAGCGCAGCGCCGACGAGGACTGGCGGGAGCTGCTGCGGGAGAAGGGCTATCGCCTCACCCCGCAACGGGAGCTCGTGCTGGCCGCGGTCAACGAGCTTCACCATGCCACCCCGGAACAGGTCTGCGCCCACGTGCAGCGGGTGGCCAGCGGGATCAACATCTCGACGATCTACCGGACCCTGGAACTGCTCGAGGAGCTTGGCCTGGTCAAGCACGCCCACCTCGGGCACGGGGCACCGTCCTACCACCCGGCAGGTCACCACGAGCACCTGCACCTGGTCTGCCGGGACTGCGGTTCGGTGACGCAGACCGGGGTCGAGGTCGCCGCGGAGCTGACCGGCCAGGTGCTGACCGACAGCGGCTTCGAGGTCGACCTGGAGCACTTCGCGATTTACGGGCGGTGCGGGAAATGTGCGGCCGCGCAACGTTCCTGACGGTGGGTCAGGTTCGCTCGAACGGGCTCGGGTCCGGGTAGTACCGGGCCAGGAACTCGGTCACCGCGGCATTCACGGTGTCGGATGCTCGCTTATCTCGCTCGCTCGTTCCTCGCTCGCTCGAGTCACTCGCGCCGGCCGGGTCCGCACCGAGGCCGGCGTGGTCGTTCAGGCAGAACACCTGCGGTCGCCCGGTGCGCAACCGCCGTAGTCGACGGTCCAGGCGAGGGTCGGCCAGGTCGACGTAGGCGTAGGACAACGTGCCCGGGACGGCGCGCCCGGTGAGGTAGGCGTAGTTGCCGACCAGCGAGGCCGGAATCGAGATGTCGCTGGGATGCCGGAACCGGGACACCGTGGTGCGGGCGAAGTCCGGCGCGAACGTCTCCGCCGCCTCGGCGGCCACCGAGCGCAGTTGCGGGTAGGGCGCGTGCAGGAATCGCTGCGCCGGGGCGGAGCCGAACTTGGCCGCGAGCAGGTCGCGGTTGTTCTTACCCGCGGCCTCCACCGGAGTGTCCGCGGCCGTGGCCGGACCGGGCGGGACCGGCTTGGGCGAGGGGAACAGCCGGGCGATCCCGTTGCCGAAGAAGAAGTCCTCCGGCGCCATCGGGCGGCCGAGGAACATGTCGTCGTTCAGGTACAGATAGTGCTCGCTGAGGCCCGCTACGTGGTGCAGCCGCGACTCGATCGCATGGGAGTTGAAGCTGGGTACCCCGTCGGTGCCGGCGAAGATCTCCGCGTGGTCGACCACCCGCAGTCGCGGGTCGTCCGTGACCAGCCAGGACGGGATCTGACGGTCCGTCACGACGTGGATTCTTCGCACCCATGGGGCGTTTGCGGCCAGCGAGCGCAGCGAGTACCGCAGCTCGTCGCGATTGGCGTAGCGGGACGGGTTGGCGGCCAGCTCGCTGTGCTCGCCGGGTCTGGCCGTGGCCCAGGCCGCGTCGCGCCGGGCCTGCCAGGCCGGGTCCGCGCCGTCGACCCAGGTGTAGACCACGTCGATCTCGAACGCAACCGCGTATCCGTGATCACAGCCGCCGCGCGGCACCCGAGCCGGCGCGCCCGGCAGCATCGCGCGAAGCTCGCCCGCAGCGCCACGGATCCCCAACCCACGGACCGCCGCCAGATCGCGACGCAGTGCGGCCAGGACTCGGCCCGCATTCGCCCCCACGACGCCAATCGTGCCAGTTGCCTACGCTGGTGGGCATGCCGGCGTTCGATGGTCCCTCGCTCGTTCCTCGCTCGCTCGAGGGGCTGGGCTCACCGCTGCTCTCCCGTAATGGTGCCGTCGCCGCCGATCCCCCGGACGCGGGGGTCGCGGCCCACTACGGCGACCCGTTCGGCGAACAGCGCGCGCTGGCGGCCGGGCGGAGCTTCGTCGACCTGTCGCACCGCGGCGTGCTGCGGGTCACCGGGCCGGACCGGCTCAGCTGGCTGCACTCGCTGACCACCCAGCACCTGACCGAGCTGGCGCCCGGCGTGCCGGTGCAGACCCTGGTGCTCAGCCCGCACGGCCACATCGAGCACGATCTACACCTGGTCGACGACGGCACCGCCTGCTGGATCACCGTCGAACCGGGGACGGCGCCGGCGTTGCGGGAGTTCCTGGACCGGATGCGCTTCATGCTGCGGGTCGAGGTCGAGGACTGCTCCGGCGGGCACTGCGTGCTCTGGGTGCCACCGGGTGCCGAGCTCCCGGCCGGGGCCGTCGCGGTCTGGCGCGTGCCCCGGGCCGATCTCGGCGAGTTCGCCGGGGCCGAGGTGGTGCTGGCCGGGCCGGTCCCGACGGACGGACCGGTCGCGGGCACCTGGGCGCACGAGGCGTTGCGGATCGCGGCCGCGGTCCCGCGGCTCGGGCTGGAGACCGACCATCGCACGATCCCGCACGAGATCGGCCTGCTCGCCCCGGCGGTGCACCTGAACAAGGGCTGCTACCGCGGGCAGGAGACCGTCGCCCGGGTGCACAACCTCGGCAAGCCCCCGCGCCGCCTGGTGTTCCTGCACCTGGACGGCAGCGACAGCGAGTTGCCCGCGCACGGCGACCCCGTCGAGCACGAGGGCCGGGCCGTCGGGTTCGTGACCAGCGCCGCCCGCCACCACGACCTCGGCCCGATCGCGCTTGCGTTGCTCAAGCGCAACACCCCGCGCGACGCGTCCCTGACCGCCGGGGGCATCGCGGCGGCCGCCGAGGTCGTCGTCGACGGCTGAACCGCCCGCCCCGCCCCCACACATTTCGCGACTTCTGCGGCCTGTCCCACCCTTCGCGTCGCGTCGATGCGTGGGACAGGCCGCAGAAGTGCGGAAGAGCGGTGGGTGGTCAGAGCTCCAGCAGGACCGTGAACGGCCCGTCGTTGACCAGTTCGACGGCCATGTCCGCCCCGAACACCCCGGTCGCCACCGTCGCGCCGCGCGAGCGCAACCCGTCGACCACCGCCTCGACCAGCCCTTCGGCCACGGCCCCCGGCGCCGCCGCGAGCCAACTCGGCCGGCGGCCCTTGCGGGCGTCGCCGTAGAGGGTGAATTGACTGATGATCAGCAGTGGCGCGCCGAGGTCGGAGCACGACTTCTCGTCGGTGAGGATCCGCAGGCCCCACAGTTTCTCGGCCAACTTGTCGGCCACCGCCGTCGTGTCGGAGTGGGTGACCCCGACCAGCGCGCACAGGCCCGGACCCTCGATGCTGCCGACCACCTCGCCGGCCACGGTCGCCGATGCTCGACTCACCCGCTGGACGACCGCTCGCATGCGGCCCATCCTCGCGGCTCGGCCGGCAGGATGCCGACATGACGGCCGCCACGATGATCACGGTCGCACCCACCGGTGCGGAGACCGCCAAGGCCGATGCCCCCGCGTTGCCCACCACGCTGGACGAGCTCGTCGCGACCGCGAAGGCCTGCGCCGCCGCGGGTGCCGCGATGATCCACGTCCACCTGCGTGACGAGGACGACCAGTCCTGTCTCGACGTGGGCGCCCTGCGGGAGGCCGTCGGGGCGATCCGGGCCGAGACCGAGCTGATCGTGCAGTTGTCGACCGGCGGGGGAGTGCGGGACTCCTTCGCCGCCCGGGTGGCCGTGCTCGACGCTGCCCCGGACTCCTGCTCGCTGACCTGCGGGACGGTGAACTTCGGCGACGAGGTGTTCGCCAACCCGTGGCCGTTGATGGTCGAGCTGTACCGGTGCTGCCAGGGGCGCGGGATCCTGCCGGAGTTCGAGCTGTTCGATCTCGGCCATGTCGCCAACCTGAACCGCTTGCTGGACAAGTACGGCCCGCCGCCGGGCGGCCGGGTGCACGCCGACCTCGTGCTCGGCGTCCCGGGTGGTCTGCCGGGCACGACGGCCGCGGTGGTCGCCGTCGCCGCGGCGCTGCCCGCCGGCGCGTCCTGGTCGGCGACCGGGATCGGCCGCGCCGCGCTGCCCGTGGCGTTCGCCGCGCTGTCCGCCGGTGGACACCTGCGGGTGGGCATGGAGGACACGCTCACGTTGGCGCCGGGCCGTGCGGTGCGCGACAACGCCGAGCTCGTCGAGCGGGCCGCGCGCCTTGCGGCGTCGGCACAACGCCCAGCGATGACGCCCGCGCAGGCCCGGGAGTTCCTCGCACTCGCGTGAGTTCCGACGCGCCGGTGGTCCTCGCTCGTCAACAGGCTTCAATCGGCTCGGGAGCAACAGCCTCGCAAGCTCGGTCTCTCGCTCCGCTCGCCTCAATCGCCTGTGATGCTGTTCACTCGAACGAGTGCTGCCTGACTGCTTGCAATTGTTAGCAGGATGAGTGATGATGGCTGCATGCCGACGATCCCCGGTGGCTTGGGGGACTACCTCAAGGAACAACGGAAGATCGCGCAGCTGTCGATCCGCCAATTGTCAGCTGCAGCTGGGGTTTCCAACCCGTACCTGAGCCAGATCGAGCGCGGGATCCGGAAGCCCTCGGCGGGGGTGCTGCAGCAGATTGCGAAAGCGCTTCGTATCTCCGCTGAACAGCTATACGTCCAAGCGGGCTTGCTGGAGCCCTCCGACGAGGTCGAGCCCATCCCGGGCGGCGGCCTCGAGGTGGCGATGGCGGTCCTGGCGGACCCGACTCTGACGGAACGTCAGAAACGAGTCCTGCTGGACATCCACGCCTCGTTCCGCAGCCAGAACTTGGGACAGGACGCGAACGACGTCGGCACGAAAACCGAATAGGCCGATAACCAGATCGGCCGCCGAGGCGGGGGAGGAACCCCTCGGCTCCCGCAGACCGAAGGGAAACAACTGTGATGGCAACCACCACCGAACTTCGTAAGACCTACACCGACTACGCCAAGAACTTCGCCGGCCCCAAGCCGCTGTACGCCGTGGCCGGCGCCGGCGACCGGGCCGTCGAGCTGCTCAAGGACGTCCCGGCCAAGCTCCGCACCGAGCTGACCGTCGAGAAGATCAAGACGGTTCCGGACCGCGTCCGTACCGAGTTCACCGCCACCGACGGCCGGGTCAAGAAGGTTGCCGACAAGCTCGGCGACCTGCCCCGCGACCCGCGCAAGGTTGCCGACAAGCTGACCGACCTGGCCGACGAGCAGGTCAAGGCCGCCGACAAGCTGCTGGTCGAGTGGGCCGCGCGTGGCGAGAAGGTCGTCGACCGCGTGGTCGAGGACAACAAGGAGCTCATCCGCAAGGCCACCAAGGCCGCCAAGAAGGTCAACCCCTTCACCGGCTCGGCGACGGCTCCGGCCGCCCCGACAGCCGCCCCCCGCAAGACCGCCAAGGCTGTGCCCGCCGCTCCGGCAGACGCCAAGATCGGCTGAATCTGCCGGTGACGCCTGGTCGGCCGCGGACTCCACGGGGGTCCGCGGCCGACGCGTTTCCCGGCCCCGCGACGATTGGCGGCGCAGTATTCTCGACCACGGGCGGATGTCGAGCCGGCCGGGAGGGTTTGTCCAGATGGGCTACGGTCCGCTCACCTCGAGCCTGAACCTCATCGGGGCCGGGCTGTTCCTGCTGCACGTCCTGGCCCTGGTCGACGTCATCGTCCGCCCGGCCGCGGTGTTCCCGGCCGTCGAGAAGCAGACCAAGCAGTTGTGGCTGATCCTGCTCTGCGTCGCCGTGGCCTGGGACGCGCTGCCGATGCTCCAGCTGCACTCGCTGATCTTCCGCGGCCCGCTGGACCTGATCGTGCTCGCAGGCACCGTCGTCGCGCTGGTCTACCTGCTCGACGCCCGGCCTGCCGTGCGCGCGGCCGGTGGCCGTGGCCCGCGCCGCCGGCCGCCGCAGGGTCCCCGCGGGGGCTGGTGACTCAGTAGTCGTCCGGGCCGTCGGGCCCGTCGTCGGAGTCCCACTGGTCCTGACCGCGCTGATCGCGTTGGCTCTGCTGGGTCACTGGAGTCTGCTGGTCCTTCTGGGCTTGCTGGTCCTTCTGGTCCTGTTCCTTCGCCAGTTGCGCCGCCTGGTCCACGCGAGCCTGCTTGGCCGGGTCAGCGGTGTAGACGATGACCCGCGTGCCGAGCTTGGCCCACTGGAAAAGTTGCTTGGTCGCATCGATGTCGCGGGTGTTCACGCAGCCGTGCGAGGCGCCCCGGTAGCCGCGGGCCGCGAAGTCCGACGAGTAGTGGATGGCCTGGCCACCGTCGAAGAACAACGAGTACGGCATCGCGCTGGCGAACATCTTCGAGACGTGGTTCTCGTCCTTCCACTCGATCTTGAAAGTTCCCAGCCTGGTCGGGGTGCGTTGGGCGCCGAACCGCACCGCGATCTCGAGCCTGGTGATCCCGTGGTCGATGAAGCGGAGCGTGTTGTCGTCCTGGCTGATGCAGATGACCAGGCCAGTCATGCACCCCGCGGGCATCCCGTCGAGCGGATCCGCCGCCGCGGCCGGGTGGGCACCGACCAGGCCGCCGACGGCCAATGCCGCCGCCGCTGCAGTACCTGCCGCGCCCGTTCTCCACGACGCCATGGCCAGTCCTCCCGGGTCCGCGAGAAATGATCTTGAAATGAATCAATCTCGTATCTACTTCCCAGGATAGAAGGGGGATATGCCCGGCTTGTCCAGGGGCTGGACGGAATGCGGGAGGATAACCCGCGGTTGAGATCGCCGGGGGCCGAGAGGAGGTTGGCTGCGGATGCTGCGCGCGGCAGGGCACTGTCCCGACATTGGTGCGGCGTTCCCGAGCCCGGCGGACCCGGTCGCCCACCGTGAGCTGCCCCGGCGAGTCGCCACGATCTCCGTGCACACCTCGCCGCTGGAGCAGCCCGGCACCGGCGACGCGGGCGGGATGAACGTCTACATGGTTGAGGTCGCCAAGCGCCTGGTCGAGGCCGGCGTCGAGGTCGAGATCTTCACCCGGGCCACCTCCAGCGACCTGGAACCCAGCGTTGAGCTGGCCCCGGGCCTGACCGTGCGGCACGTCAACGCCGGCCCGTACGAGGGCCTGGCCAAGGAGGATCTGCCCGGTCGGCTGTGCGCGTTCACCGCGGGCGTGCTGCGGGCCGAGGCCTCCCGTGAGCCCGGCCACTACGACCTCGTGCACTCTCACTACTGGCTGTCCGGCCAGGTCGGCTGGCTGGCCGCGCAGCGCTGGGGTACCCCGCTCGTGCACTCCATGCACACGATGGCCAAGGTCAAGAACGCCGCGCTGGCGGTCGGCGACACCCCGGAGCCCCGGGCCCGCGAGCTGGGGGAGACCGACGTGGTCGCCGCGGCTGACCGGCTGCTGGCGTTCACCACCGACGAGGCGCGCGCCCTGATCGACCTCTACGACGCCGCGCCCGATCGGGTGGACGTGGTGCCGCCCGGCGTCGACCTGCGCACGTTCACGCCCGGGCACCGGGCACCGGCCCGGGCCGCCCTCGGGCTGCCGGCCGATGCCGATGTGCTGCTGTTCGCCGGCCGCATCCAGCCGCTGAAGGCCCCCGACGTGCTGCTGCGCGCCGTCGCCGCCATGGTCGAGGCTGATCCGGCCCGCCGGGACCGCATGGTCCTCGCGGTCGTCGGGGGCCCGAGCGGCAGCGGCCTGACCCACCCAGAGCACCTGGCCAAGCTGGCCGGTGAGCTGGGGATCGGCGACCTGGTGCGCTTCACCCCACCGGTGCCGCAGGCCGAGTTGGCGCGCTGGTACCAGGCGGCCGACGTCACCGTGGTCCCGTCGCACTCGGAGTCGTTCGGGTTGGTCGCGGTCGAGTCCCAGGCCTGTGGCACCCCGGTGGTCGCCGCGCGGGTCGGCGGGCTGGTGACCGCGGTCGACGACGGCGTCTCCGGCGTGCTCGTCGACGGGCACGACCCGGTCGACTACGCCAAGGTGCTCGATCGCCTGCTGGCCGACGAGGTGCTTCGCCGCCGACTGGGCGACGGCGCCGTCCGACACTCGGCCCGGTTCGACTGGTCGGCCACCGCTTCAGCCGTCCTGGACTCCTACATGCGCGCGATGCAAGCCCGGTTGTCCCGGTCGTGACGGTTCGTCAGGACACCAGCGCTCTGCTGCGTCGCGAACTTGACGCGGCCGGCGTGGAGTGGGCCGCCCCGAGTCCGGACCTGTTCGTGGTGACCCTGCCCGGCGCCAAGAAGCTCTCCACCACCTGCTCGCTGGCGGTTGGGGAGCACGCGATCACAGTGAACGCCTTCGTGGCCCGGCACCCGGACGAGAACCACGCGGCCGTCCACCAGTGGCTGCTGGAACGCAACGCCCGCATGTACGGGATGGCGTTCACGATCGACCGCCTCGGCGACATCTACCTGGTGGGGCGGCTGCCGCTCGGGGCACTGGACGCCGACGAACTCGACCGCATCCTGGGCTGCGTCCTGGAGTACGCCGACGGCAGCTTCAACCAGATCCTCGAACTCGGATTCGCGACCTCCATCCGCCGCGAGCACGCCTGGCGGGTGGCCCGCGGCGAGTCGACGGCGAACCTCGCCGCGTTCGCGCACCTGCTTGAGCAGGACCCGGACACCTCGGCTTCCTGAGCCGCCGCGCATCGAATCCGGCCGACTTGATACGGCGTCCGTGCCGATTTTCCGGGCCGACCGTCCAGTCATCGCCCGTCAAAAGGATGGTTGCCATTCCTTGACGGGACGTTGGACCCGGCGATGAACAGAACATTCCTCATCAGCCGGCGCCACAGGCGGCGCCACTCATGGAGGTTCTCCGATGTCGTTCAAGACCGGTAAGGCAGCCGCCTGGGTCGCAGCTGCTGCCCTTGCCCTGGCCCCGATGGCCACGTTCCTCCCCGCTGCGCTGGCCTCGACCGCGGCTTCCGCATCGCACGCGGCAACCGCCACCCCGGCGGCCGCCTCCGTCGGCGCCTCGGTCAAGAACCTGACCGCCCGCGTCACCACCAACAAGATCACGCTGGGCTGGACCAACCCGAGCCAGAAGCACCTCGTCGGTGTCGTGGTCCGGTACCAGCGTGGCAAGGTCGCGCCGACCAGCCGGAGCGCCGGCCACGCCGCGAAGCCGGCCTCGGTCAAGAAGGGCCACGTCGCCTCCAGCGCGACCGCCGGCGGCCTGGCCTCGAACGCGAACTACGCCTTCTCCGTGTGGGCGAAGTACACGGTCAGCGGCAAGACCACGTACTCGCACGTGCTCTCCGGCTGGACCACCACGTCGAAGTCCTCCGGCGGCATCGGCAGTGGCTCCGGCTCGGCTCCGGTCACCATCACCGGTGGCGGCAGCCAGTCCGGCAGCACCGGCTCGGTCGGCGGCACCGTCCAGGACTCCTCCGGCCTGCCGCTCGGCGGCGTCGTGGTGACCGTGGAGAACCTCGCGACCAAGGCCGTCTCGACCGTGACCTCGCTCTCCAACGGTGGGTTCTCGCTGTCGAACCTGGCCCTGGGCAACTACCAGGTCTGCTTCAACGCGCTGTCCGCCACCGGCGGCAGCGGTCCGCTCGGCTACGTGCAGAGCTGCCTGACCTCGCTGCCTGTGGCCAGTTCGTTGCTGACCTCGCTGCCGCTGACCTCACTCGCCCCTGCCGGCGAGATCACCGGGGTCCTGAGCGGCTTGCTCGGCGGCAACCTGTCCGGAGTTCTGGTGACGGCCACCAACACCGTGAGCGGCCTCACCTTCACCTCCACCACCGGCTCGAGTGGCTCCTACAACCTGGCTGGTCTCCCGGTCGGGACGTACAACCTCAGCTTCGCCGGCTCGACCGTCACCAACATCTTGTCCGGCGTCATCGGCGCGGTCACCGGTCTGCTGAACGGTGTCGGGGTGACCTCGACCAGCTCGGTCCTCACCGTGCCGACGCAGTTGCTCGGTCTCATCTGAGGCTTCCCGTCGAACTGAGGTGGGGCGCCGTCGGTTCTCCGGCGGCGCCCGCTGAGCCGTCCTTTGCCGGGATCTCGGAGCCGGCCTGAAAAGAACATGTCTTATCGCCGGCGCCGAGGGCGCCCCTCTGGAGGTTCTCCGATGTCGCTCAAGACCGGTAAGGCAGCCGCCTGGGCGGCCGCTGCTGCCGTTTCGCTGGCCCCGATGGCCATGCTCGCGCCTGCCGCTTCCGCGGCCGCCGTGCCCGCCGCGACGCACGACGCGGTGACGGTGGCTGTGCCCGCCGCGACCACGGCCAAGACCGGTGTGGTCTCCAAGTTCACCGCTCGGGTCACGACCAACTCGATCACACTGAGCTGGACCAACCCGAACAAGAAGCACTTCGTCGGCAACGTCGTCCGCGTGCAGCGCGGTACCACGGCTGTCAGCGGCCGCCACGCCGGTCACGCCGCAGTACTGGCCAAGGTGACCAAGGGCCACATCGCGGCCGGCGCCACGATCGGCAATCTGGCCGCCAACACCCACTACGTCTTCACGATCTGGTCCGAGTACAAGGTCAACGGCAAGGTCACCTACGCACACCCGGTCTCGGTCATGGTCTCCAGCGCGCCCACGGGTAGCACGGGTGGGACCGGCGGCACTGGGTCGACGGGTGGCACCGGCTCGACGGGTGGCACCGGCTCGACAGGTGGCACCGGCTCGACAGGTGGCACCGGCTCGACAGGTGGGACCGGTGGCACCGGTGGCACGGGCGGCACCGGCGGCACGGGCAGTACCGGTCTCGGTGGCGTCGTGACCGACCTCACGAGCGGCACCCCGCTGCAGGGTGTGCTGGTGACCGTGACCGACGTGACAGCCGGAACCCCGGTGTCGTCGATTCTGACCGGGACCGGCGGGGTCTGGTCGCTGGTCCCAACCCTGTCAGGCCTGCTCGACCTGTACCAGGTTTGCTTCGCCGGGTCGACCCTCACGGCGCTCGATGCCCCGTTCGGCTTCGTGGAGCAGTGCACGACGCCGGTTCTGGGTGCGCTGCTCCCGCTTCAGAGCCTGCTCTCGTCGGCATCGCTGGCACCGGCGGGTGCGATCACCGGCACTGTGACCGGGCTTGGCGGACCCGTCTCCAATCTCGCCGTGACCATCACCAACGTCGCCACCGGCCAGGTGTCCGACCTCACCACCAACACGTCGGGTGTCTACAGCCTGACTGGTCTGCCTGCCGGGTCCTACACGGTGGGCTTCGCCGGTGGCGCGACGTCCAGTGCCGTCAGCGTGGCGGCCGCGGCCGAGGCCACGGTGAACGACGTTCTCGGCATCATCAGCATTGCCTGATCGCAGTGCGAACCGTGGGGCGTCGCCGGGCCACCGGCGGCGCCCCATCGGCTTTTGCGCGGGAGGTTCTGACTTCCCGTCAGCCGCACTCGGCCGTTCGGCCGACCGCCGCCGACGAACGCCTGATTCGCCGCCTTGGCCGGAACCTGCCGGGTGCACCGGACATCTCACTTTCGTCGCGGGACGCAGCATCCGCGATGAATACACCGATTCGTGAGGCCCGGGGGAAAGCACATGTTCGGAAACAGCAACCGCTCGTCCGTCGGCCGCCACCGCCGGATGAGCACCCCTCGGGCCTCGCGGGCCGTACTGGCCGCCGCTGCCTGCGTCACCGTCGCGGCCCCGCTGGCCGTGTCGGGCCCGGCGGCCGCCGCCGTCGCCCCGGCCGTCGACGCCCCGCCGCCCACTCCCACCCCGACGCCGGACCCGTTGTCGGCAGTCACCAACCTGGCCGCGAAGATCACCACCGCCAAGGTGACGCTGCACTGGACCGACCCGACCGATGCCGGCTTCGCCGGCCTGGTCGTCCGCTACGCGAAGGGCACGACGGCGCCCGCGTCCCGGACGGCCGGCAAGGCCGCCAAGCTGGCTGCGACCAAGTCCGGCAAGCCCGCGACGAGCGTGTCAATCAGCGGCCTGGACTCGGGCGTCACCTACAGCTTCTCCGTCTGGGCGAAGTACACCGAGGGTGGCAAGACGCAGTACGCCCCGGTCGCCGACGTCACCACGACGACCAAGCAGGAGTCCACTCCGGCCGCCTGTGAGCACGGCACGGTGATCTGCATCAGCAAGGCTTCCCGCAACCTGCGACTGATGGTGAACGGCGTCAACGTCCTGCAGGCCGACACCCGCTTCGGTGCGCCAAGCACGCCGACCCGCAACGGCACCTTCCACATCACCCGGAAGGACGCCAACCACATCTCCAACCTCTACGGCAGCTCGATGCCGTACTCGATGTTCTTCGACGGTGGTCAGGCCATCCACTACTCCTCGGACTTCGCTGCCCGCGGCTACGCCGGCGCCTCGCACGGCTGCGTGAACGTGCGCGACATGAAGGCCGTCGCGACACTGTTCCAGCTCGCCCCGCTGGGCACCACGGTGATCGTCTACTGACGCTGCGTCAGTTCGCTTTGGCGGCGAGGAAGGCGTCCAGTCCGGACCGCATCGGCCCGACCATCTCGGCGACCGCGGCGATCAGCTCCGGTGGCGCCGAACGCGGGTGGCCGAACGGTCCGGGCGGCTGCGGGTCGTACTCGACCAACAGCTGCATCGCCGCCGCGGACTGCGCGCCGCTGGTCTCCGCGATCAGGCGGAAGGCGAAATCGATGCCGGCGGTGACCCCGCCGGCGGTGATGCGGTTGCGGTCGACCACGACCCGCTCCTGTGTCAGCTCGATCTGCGGGTAGTGCCCCAGATCGCCGACGTAGCCCCAGTGCGTTATCGCCCGGTAGCCGTCGAGCAGGCCTGCCTCGGCCAGGATCAGCGCGCCGGTGCACACCGAGGTGACCCACTGCGCCTGTTCGCCGGCCTTGCGGAACCAGTCCATGACGGCCGGGTCGGCCATCTCCCGCGACGGGTCCACACAGCCGCCGACCAGCACCACGTCGACGTCCGGCGCGGAGTGCACGTCGAAGTCGGGCGTGATCACTACGCCGGTGTCGGTGCGGATCGGGTCCTTGGTCGCGGCGACGGTGACGACCTCGAAATCGGGGTGCAGGCCGAGGATCTGATGCGGGGCCAGCACGTCGAGCATGGTCATGTCGTTGTAGATGTAGGCGCCGACGCGCTTCATGCGAACTCCTTCAGTTGGTCAGCCGACCAGGGTGAGCCCGGGCGGGGCGAAACGACGGCGGTACTCGGCGGGGCTCACGCCGAAGGTTGCAAGGAACGCCCGGCGCAGGGCCTGCCCACTGCCGAAACCCACGGCGGTGGCGACCGTCTCGACCGGACGCGACCCCTCCTCGAGCATCCGGCGGGCGGCCTCCAGGCGCACCTGTTCCACGTAGCGGCCGGGCGGCAGGCCGACCTCCGTGGTGAACACCCGAGCGAAGTGACGGGGACTCAGATGCATCCGGTCGGCCAGTGCGGCCAGTGCCAGGTCCGCGGCCGGATTGTCCGCGATCCAGGCCTGCAGATCGCGCAACGGCCGCCGGTCGGCGAACTGCGCACCGAGTTGCACCGAGAACTGCGTCTGGTTGCCGGTCCGTCGCAAGTACAGCACCAGGATCTGGGCCACGGCGCGGGCCAGGTCGGCCCCGACGTCCTCCTCGACGATTGCCAGCAGCATGTCGAAACCGGCGGTGACGCCGGCCGAGGTCCAGACCTCGCCGTCGCGGACGTAGATCGGGTCGGTGTCCACCCGTACCGCGGGGCAGCGGTCCGCGAGCAGGTCACCGAACATCCAGTGGGTGGTCGCTCGCCGGTCGTCCAGCACACCGGTCCGGGCGAGGATGAACGCCCCGGTGCAGACCCCGACGACGCGGCGCGAGCGCGGGACCGCCCGGCGGACCGCGGCGATCAGGTCCGGTTGTTCGGCGGCCTCGTGGGCGATCGGGCCGCCGACCACGATCAACGTGTCGATGGACCGGATCCGGCCCAGTTCGCGCACCGGGTCCAGTCGCAGGCCGCCCATCAGCGCGATCGGTTCGCCGTCGTGGGTGGCCAACTCGACCCGGTACGGCTGCGCCAGGCCGCGCTCGCGGGCGAGTCGGTTGGTCAGGTCGAGGATGTCGCGCATGCCCACCAGTTCCATGCCGAGCGCACCGGGGTGACCCACGATCACCACCTGCCGCGTCATGCGCCCGACGCTAGGGCCGGACCGGCGATGTCCACAATGACGAGGACCGGTCGGATCCGGACATCCTTCGTGCGGCGCCGGACCCGCCGCCGAGCGGTGGGGGCGTGTCCCTACGCTTTTTGTTCATGACGAATGAAGCCGCCTGTCACCTGCTCCTGCTGCGCCACGGCCAGTCGGAGTGGAACGCCAAGAACCTGTTCACCGGCTGGGTCGACGTCGACCTGTCCGCGCAGGGCGAGGCTGAGGCGGCCGCCGGCGGGCGCCTGCTGGCCGGGCGCGGCCTACTCCCGGACGTCGTGCACACCTCGCTGCTGCGCCGCGCGATCCGCACCGCCGAGGGCGCCTTGAACGCCGCCGACCGGCACTGGATCCCGGTCCGGCGCCACTGGCGCCTGAACGAGCGCCACTACGGGGAGCTGCAGGGCAAGGACAAGAAGGCGACGCTGGAGAAGTACGGCGAGGACCAATTCATGCTCTGGCGCCGCTCGTACGACGTCCCGCCGCCGCCGCTGCCGGACGACGACGAGTACTCCCAGGCGCACGACCCCCGCTACGCACTGCTTCCGGACGAGCTGCTGCCGCGCACCGAGTGCCTGGCCGACGTCGTCGACCGGCTGCTGCCGTACTGGTACGACGCGATCGTGCCCGACCTGCGCACCGGCCAGGTGGTGGCCGTCGTCGCGCACGGGAACTCGCTGCGGGCGCTGGTCAAGCACCTCGAGTCGATGAGCGAGGACGACGTGGTCGGGCTGAACATCCCGACCGGGATCCCGCTGTACTACCGCCTCGACGCGGGCCTGCGCCCGATCGTCAAGGGCGGGGAGTACCTCGACCCCGACGCCGCCGCCTCCGCCGCGGCAGCGGTGGCGAACCAGGGCCGCTGACCCGGCGACCCCAGCCCGGGGGCGTCGGCTGCAGAACACACTCGAAAGCAGTGGTGCGCGAACCGCCCGCGGCTCTGCCCGCCGTTTCGGTTGTGTTCGACAGCCGTCGTGGGGACCGGGCCTCAGGGGGCCTCGACGGTGCCGTTCTCCGGCCACGCACCGGTGGCCAGAAACACGACGCGGCGGGCGACCGAGACCGCGTGGTCGGCGAAGCGCTCGTAGTAACGCCCGAGCAGTGTGATGTCGACGGCGGCCTCGGCGCCGTGCGCCCAGTTCGGGTCGAGGATGACCCGGAAGATCCGCTGGTGCAGGCGGTCCATGTCGTCGTCGTTGGCCTCGAGCTCGAGTGCCAGGGCCACATTTCGGGAGGCGATGACCTCGCCGGCCTTGGTCACCAGGATCTGGGCCACGTAGCCCATCTCGAGGATCGTCGAGATCAGCTCGATCGGGATCGCGTGCTTCGGGGAACGGATCTTGGTGGTCTTCGCGACGTGCAGCGCGAGATCGCCCATGCGCTCCAGGTCGTCGGTGATGCGCAGCGCGGTGATGAGCACGCGCAGGTCGGTGGCGACCACCGGCTGCTGCCTCGCGAGCAGGTCCATGATCCGCTCGTCCAGCTCGGTGCGGCGCTTGTCGACCTGCCGGTCGTGCTCGATCACGCTCTCGGCCAGCTCGACATCCGCCTCCAGCAGCGACGTCGTTGCCCGCGACATCGCGAAGCCGACGAGCTGGGTCATCTCGACCAAACCCTCACCGATCGCCTTCAATTCGCCCTGGAACGCGTCGCGCATGTGCCCGCCCCTCTGCTGGTCTTCCACGCTCCACGCTTCTTGAGGAGCATTAACGTGGTTACGATTTCAAGTGAATTCTTGTCATAGCTCCCGCCCTGGAGGCGGCTGTGGTGTCCCGGACACGAACCGCGCTCCTACGATCGCTGCCATGAGGGCGCCGCGTCGAGCCTGCCGGATCTTGCCGGCAGCCCGAGCAAAGAGGGTGCGCGGGTGGAACTCGCGCTGATCCTCGCCGGGGCGGCGCTGGGACTGCTGATCGGCTTCTGCGTCGGATTCAGCCGGCGAGCCGCTCGGCACAACTCCGGCACCGACGACCCGCTGGACGCCAGTGGGCTCTCGCCCGGCGTCGGCCAGGTGCTGATCGTGCTGCGCTCGTTGGCGATCGTCCTCGACGAATCGGAGACCGTGGTCAAGGCCAGCCCGGCCGCCTACGCGTTCGGGATCGTGCGGGCGCAGCGGCTGGTGGCCGAGGAACTGGTCGAGCTGGTCGCGAACACCAGGCGCGACGGCCGGATCCGGCAGGTCGACCTGCAACTGCCGCGTGGGCCGGTGGGCGACGCGGTCGTCCCGGTCGGGGTCCGGGTGGCTCCGCTGGGTGCCGCGCACGTGCTGGTGCTGATCGAGGACCAGAGCGACGTCCGCCGCCTGGACGCCGTCCGACGGGACTTCGTGGCCAACGTCAGCCACGAGCTGAAGACGCCGCTGGGGGCGCTGCGGCTGCTGTCCGAGGCCGTCGTGCACGGCGCGCACGACCCCGAGGCCGTGGTCCGGTTCGCCGACCGCATGCAGCACGAGTCGCAGCGGCTGGGGCAACTGGTCCAGGAGCTGATCGACCTGTCGCGGCTGGAGAGCCACGACCCGATGAAGGAGCCCGAGGAGGTCAGCCTCGATACCGTGGTCGCGGCCGGCTTCGACCGGACCCGGGAAGTCGCGGCGGCCAAGCACATCTCGTTCAGCTCCGACGGTGAGTCCGGGCTGGCCGTGCTGGGCAACCCCGATCAGTTGGTGATGGCGCTGGGGAATCTGATCGAGAACGCCGTCAACTACAGCGCCGAGTCCACGAGGGTCGTGGTGCGGATGCGACGGCGTGGCGCATTGGCCGAGATCGACGTCGTCGACCAGGGAATCGGGATCCCGGCCGCCGAGCAGGAACGCATCTTCGAACGCTTCTACCGAGTGGACCCGGCCCGGTCGCGCATGACCGGAGGCACCGGCCTGGGTCTGTCCATCGTCAAGCACATCGCCCGGAACCACGGCGGCGATGTCCGGGTGGTCAGCCACGAAGGAGTCGGCTCGACATTCACCCTGCGTGTGCCGTTGCTCAGCCCCACCTCCGAGACCGTGCGGAGGCCCGTCCGACCTGCGACGCAAGTGCGCAGGCCAGTCGAACAGAGGACGTTGTGACCCGACTGTTGGTTGTCGAGGACGAGGAATCCTTCTCCGACGCTTTGTCGTACATGCTCCGGAAGGAGGGCTTTGAGGTGGCCGTGGCCCCGACGGGCCCGGACGCGCTCGAGGAGTTCGAGCGCGGGGGAGCGGACCTGGTGCTGCTCGACCTGATGCTCCCCGGCCTGCCGGGGACCGAGGTGTGCCGGCAGCTGCGGCTGCGCTCCAAGGTGCCGGTGATCATGCTGACCGCGAAGGACAGCGAGATCGACAAGGTGGTCGGCCTGGAGATCGGGGCCGACGACTACGTGACCAAGCCGTTCTCCCACCGGGAGCTGCTGGCCCGGATCCGCGCGGTGCTCCGGCGCAACTCCGAGCCGGAGGACATCTCCGACTCGGCACTGGAGGCCGGCCCGGTCCGGATGGACGTCGAGCGGCACGTGGTGACCGTCAACGGCGAATCGATCGGCTTGCCGTTGAAGGAGTTCGAGCTGCTCGAGCTGCTGCTCCGCAACGCCGGCCGCGTGCTGACCCGGATGCAGCTGATCGACCGGATCTGGGGCGCGGACTACGTCGGGGACACCAAGACCCTCGATGTCCACGTGAAGCGGCTGCGGGCCAAGATCGAGCCGGACCCGGCGATGCCGCGCTTCCTGGTGACGGTGCGCGGGCTGGGCTACAAGTTCGAGCCGTGACCGACCGGTAGACGGTGAACGCACGAAGGCCCCGAAGTCGGGGCCTTCGTCGTTGCGCGGTGCTTTCGTTGTGCGGTGCCTACTGCGGCTGCGTGGCCGGGGTCTTGGGCTTCGCCGTTTTCTTTGGCTGGGCGGCGGGGGCCGCCGTGGCGGTCGCCTGCGGCTTGGGGGTCTTCGCGGGGGGCTTCGGGTCGGTCACGATGTGCGTGCCGGCGAAGGCGGCGCGGCCGGGCGCGTCGGCCTGGGTGGCCGCGGCCGTCGGCGTCGCGGTACCGCCGATGTTGGCGAAGTAGAAGGTGCGGTCCGCGACGGCGACCTGCATGTGCATGTCGCCGGCCTGCGCGAAATGCAGGTTCACGTAGACGAAGTCGCCGACCGTGATCCCCTGCGCGTTCGGGATCGAGATCGGTGCGGTGTTGCCCGCGCCCAGCGGCTGCAGCTGACCGGGGGCCAGGTTCAGGTTCGGCGAGATCGTCAGCGTCGGCGAACCCGGCGCGTCGTCGGTGAACGACACGGTCTGCAGGACGTCGGCTCGGTGACCGCTGTTGATCAGCGTGCCGGCGAGGGCCGCGGTGGGGGCCTGCGGTGCCTTCACGATGACGATGTCGCGGGCGAGGATCCCGTTGAGATTGCTGTCGCTGTTGTGACCGGTGACCTCGTTGACCGAGGCGTCGAAACCGGCTCCGCAGGCGGACAGGGCCGGGAGCGTGGACGCGATCAGGGCGAGGGCAATCAGGCGGGTACGCGGCGAGGGGGTCACGGCAGCCTTTTCACGCGAAATGTTCAACTCGGACGCAGTAGCGGCCGCGGTGGGATTGCTTCGCTCCACGCAGCCGGGCGAGCAAAGGCTATGGGATGCCGGATTCGTCCGTGTGAGGCCCTCCCGGCGTGTCCCGTGTGATCTTGTGCGACACGGTGCCTGCGGGATGATAACGGTTCCCGGCCGCGCCGTCTGACCTGCGGAAGTACACGTGCCAGACGTTTGTCAAGTCCCGTTTGTACCCCTCGAGGATGCCCTGACCTGCGCAAACGTCAAAGCGCCGGCAACGGAACGTGCTATCCTGGGCATCGGTGAGAAAGGGGAATGTCACCCATGGCTTTCAAGGTCGGCGAGACCGTCGTCTACCCGCACCACGGGGCGGCCCTTATCGAAGCGATCGAGAATCGCACGATCAAGGGAGTCGAGCGGACCTATTTGGTACTGAAGGTCGCCCAAGGTGACCTGACCGTACGGGTCCCCGCGGACAATGTCGACCTGGTCGGCGTCCGTGACGTGGTCGGCCAGGACGGACTGGACCGCGTTTTCGAGGTGCTCCGTGCGCCGCACACCGAGGAACCGACCAACTGGTCGCGTCGCTACAAGGCGAACCTCGAGAAGTTGGCGTCGGGCGATGTGATCAAGGTTGCCGAGGTCGTTCGCGACCTGTGGCGTCGTGAGCGCGACCGCGGCCTGTCGGCCGGGGAGAAGCGCATGCTCGCCAAGGCCCGCCAGATCCTGGTGAGCGAGCTCGCGTTGGCTGAGCACACGAATGAGGACAAGGCAGAGGCCCTTCTGGATGAGGTTCTCTCCGCCTAGGTTCGTTCTCCTTCGGTTCAGTCAAGAGCGCGCTAAGACCAGGGCCGGGGCTTCCCTGCCGGGCGGCGTTGCGTTGGCCGGTTGCGTTTCGCTTGCTGCTTTTCGTTGGGGAATCGGGCTGGAAGGCGACCGGCCGATGCGACCTGCTCTCGGCGAGCGCCCGGCCCGGATCTATGCCGCCTTTGACTGCAAGATCGACCCGATGACCGCAACACCAGCCCGTTATTGCTGAAGTGATCA
>DATASX010000080.1 GCA_036269075.1 Sporichthyaceae bacterium | reverse complement strand
CCTACCAGATCATCACCTACCGGCCGGACAAGGAGGACGAGTTCCCGCACTTCAAGATCTTCGACGAGCGCGACTGGGGCCTGATCGTCTACGACGAGGTCCACCTGCTGCCTGCCCCGATCTTCCGGCTGACCGCCGACCTGCAGGCCCGCCGACGCCTGGGCCTGACCGCGACGCTCGTCCGCGAGGACGGCCGCGAGGGCGACGTGTTCTCGCTGATCGGCCCGAAACGCTACGACGCTCCGTGGAAGGACATCGAGGCGCAGGGCTACATCGCGCCGGCCGACTGCGTCGAGGTCCGGGTGACCCTGACCGACCACGAGCGGCTGGCCGTTGCCACTGCGGAACCCGAGGAGCGCTACAAACTCGCCTCGACCACGCGCACCAAGGCGAAGGTCGTCGAGGCGCTGGTCGCCCGGCACGCCGGCGAGCAGATCCTGGTGATCGGCCAGTACCTCGACCAGCTGGACGACCTCAGCGAGCGACTGGCCGCGCCGGTGATCAAGGGCGAGACGTCGGTCAAGGAACGCGAGCGGCTCTACGAGGCCTTCCGCACCAAGGAGATCTCCACGTTGGTGGTCAGCAAGGTCGCGAACTTCTCGATCGACCTGCCCGAGGCGACGGTGGCGATCCAGGTGTCCGGGACGTTCGGCTCCCGACAGGAGGAGGCGCAACGGCTGGGCCGGGTGCTGCGCCCGAAGTCCGACGGTCGCGCCGCGCGCTTCTACGCGATCGTCGCCCGCGACACGATCGACCAGGACTTCGCCGCGCATCGGCAGCGCTTCCTGGCCGAGCAGGGCTACGCGTACCAGATCCTCGACGCCGAGGACGTGCTGGAGCAGAACTGACGTGAACGCCCTGCGCGCCGACTTGGCCCAACGCTGGCAGCGGGTGGAACAACGCCTGCCCGGGTCCGCCGCGATCGGGATCGGGCTGATCGAGTCGTGGGCGCAACCGCATCGGCACTACCACGATCTGACGCACCTTCAGAACGTGCTGGTCAGGGTGGACGCGCTGGCCTCCTGGGCCGACGACGCGTTCGCGGTGGAGCTGGGGGCCTGGTACCACGACGCGGTCTACGACGGTGCGGCGCAGGCCGAGGAACGCAGCGCCCTGCGGGCCGAGATCGAACTGGGCGCTCTCGGGTTGCCGTCGGAGGTGGTCGCCGAGGTCGCCCGGTTGGTCCGGCTCACGGCCGGGCACGACCCGGCGCCGGAAGATCGCAACGGAGCGGTGCTCTGCGACGCCGACCTGGCGATCCTCGCCGCCGACGCCGAGCGCTACGCCGCGTATGCCGCGGCCGTGCGTCAGGAGTACGCGCACGTCGAGGAGTCGGCCTTCCGGGCCGGCCGGGCCGCGATCCTGGGCGAGCTGTTGGCTCAGCGCAGACTGTTCCGGACCCCGATCGGTCAGGATCGCTGGGAACGTCGCGCGCGGGCGAACCTGGCCGCCGAGATCGCGGCCCTGGGCTCCTGACGCTGCGTCAGGAGGCGACGCGCAGGTGGGACGACGACTTGGGGGTCCGCAGCCCGGCCGCGCGCAGGGCGGCGACCAGAGCCCGGGAGGACACCGGGCGCGCCCCGGCCTCGAGCAGGCGCTCGTACCAGTCGGCGGGCACGTCGTAGTGATCGCGGTCGAACGCCTTGGCCGGGATCCCGACCGACTGCGCGAAGGCGTGCAACTCCGCGAGATCGCTGTCGCTGGACACGTGGGACCACATGCGGCCGTGGCCCGGAAACAGCGGTGGGTCGATCAGGATCGCCATGAGGTCAAGCTAAGCAACGGATTCCCCCTGTTCATGACATTTGACCCAACCAAGTACCTCCCCCGAACCATCCCCGGGGAACCTTCCCGCGTTACGCCTCGCGTATGAGAGTGGACGCCCCGCGTATGAGAGTGGACGCCCAGATCATCGATGATCGGCGTGCATGGGCGATGGGGGGCGCCGGGCCTAGGGTGGGACCGAACGCAAACCGAGCGACAGGAGCCCCAGTGAACGAGAACGTCTACTTCGAGGTGTCGGTGGACGGGAAGTCCCTGGGCCGGATCACCTTCAAGCTCTACGACGACGTCGTCCCTAAGACGACCAAGAACTTCCGTGAGCTGGCCACCGGGGAGCACGGCTTCGGCTACAAGGGCTCGCCGTTCCATCGGGTCATCCCCGGCTTCATGCTGCAGGGCGGCGACTTCACCCGCCAGAACGGCACCGGCGGCAAGAGCATCTACGGCGAGAAGTTCGCCGACGAGAACTTCGACCTCAAGCACACCCGCCCGGGCCTGCTCAGCATGGCGAATGCCGGACGCAACACCAACGGTTCGCAGTTCTTCGTCACCACCGTCGTCACTCCGTGGCTGGACGGCAAGCACGTCGTGTTCGGCGAGGTCGTCGAGGGCATGGACATCGTGCAGGCGATCGAGGCGCTGGGCAGCCAGTCCGGGACTACCAAGGGCAAGATCGCCGTCGACGAGTGCGGGATCGTCCAGTAACCACTGGACGCGGGGAACGGCCGGCTACCTGATGCCGACCACCATCGAGTCCGGCCCGACCAGTGGCGCCACCCGGGTCTCGCGGAACCCGACCTCACGCATCCAGCCGCAGCAGTCCGCGCCGGTGTAGTCGTAGCCTCCCGAGGTCTCGATGAGCATGTTCAGGCTCATCAGCAGACCGAAGGCGTTCGCCCGGCGGTCGTCGTCGATCAACGTCTCGTAGACGATGAGCGCCCCGCCCTCGGGCAGCGCGGCGTACGCCTTCGCCAGCAACGTCATCTTCCGGGCCAGGTCCCAGTCGTGCAGGATGTGGCCCATCACCAGGACGTCGGCCGCCGGCAGGTCGTCGGCGAAGAAGTCGCCGCCGCGGAAGTCGATCCGGTCGCTCAGCCCGAACTCGGCGACGTAGTCACGGAAGACGGGCTCGACAGCCGGCAGGTCGAAACCGGACCCGGTCAGGTGCGGATGGGCAAGCGCGAGTTGAACCGGGACGGCACCCTGCGCAGTGCCGACGTCGACGAAGGTCGAGTAGCGGCCCCACTCGAATGTCGCCGCGATGGCTCGCCCCGACCCGGCGCTCACCCCGGTCATCGCGGACAGGAACTGCCGCAGCGCGTCTGGGTCGCTGTACAGAGTGGCAAACATGTCCTCGCCGCCGGAGCCCAGCTCGTTCTGCGGCAATCCGGTGCGCAACGCGGTGGTCAGGCTTCCCCAGAACGGGTACAGCCGGGCGTTGGCCATCTCCAGCAGGCCACCGATGTAGCTCGGCTTGGCCCGGTCCAGGAACAGGTCGACGTCGGGGCTGTTCGAGTAGACGCCGTCGACCCGGTCCAGCAGGCCGAGGGCGACCAGGGCGTCGAGGAAGTCGCGAGCGCCGCGCCGATGCAGGCCAAGCTTCTCGGCCAGCGGTTCGACCGGCATCGGGCCTGTGGCCAGCACGGTGAACACACCTACCTCGACCGCGGACAAGACCGCCTTTGAGCCCCAGAAAGCCATCCCCAGTTGAAGAATCCGATCCGGTGACTCCGCCGAATTTCCCTGTCCGCCCATCGGTCCTCCTGACCGAACGCCCGCGCGCAGCCGCCCGCGACGTCCAGCCTGCCACCGCGGGCCCCGGGTGCACAGACGTGCGCGAGGCCCCGGCGGGCAACCCGTCGGGGCCTCACAGACGAACTGGGTCGGACTAACTGCGCATGTTGCTTCCTCGGCTTCGCCTCAGAAGTCCATGCCGCCCATGCCGCCCATGCCTCCGCCGCCGCCACCCATCATCGCCGGGTCCGGACCCTTCTCCGGCTTGTCGGCGATGACGGCCTCGGTGGTGAGGAACAGGCCGGCGATCGACGCGGCGTTCTGCAGCGCGGAGCGGGTGACCTTGGCCGGGTCGATGATCCCGGCCTTGATCAGGTCGACGTACTCGCCGGTCGCGGCGTTGAGGCCCCAACCGATCTCGAGGTTGGCGACCTTCTCCGCCACCACGCCGCCCTCGAGGCCGGCGTTGATCGCGATCTGCTTCAGCGGAGCCGACAACGCGACCTTGACGATGTTCGCGCCGGTCGCCTCGTCGCCCTCGAGGTCGAGCTTCTCGAAAGCGGTCCGGCCGGCCTGGAGCAGGGCCACGCCACCACCGGCGACGATGCCCTCCTCGACGGCCGCCTTCGCGTTGCGAACGGCGTCCTCGATGCGGTGCTTGCGCTCCTTGAGCTCGACCTCGGTGGCCGCGCCCGCCTTGATGACCGCAACACCGCCGGCCAGCTTGGCCAGGCGCTCCTGCAGCTTCTCGCGGTCGTAGTCGGAGTCGCTGCGCTCGATCTCGGCGCGGATCTGGTTGACGCGACCGGCGATCTGGTCGGCGTCGCCGGCACCCTCGACGATCGTGGTCTCGTCCTTGGTGACGACGACCTTGCGGGCCCGGCCGAGCAGCTCGAGGCCGGCGCTCTCCAGCTTCAGGCCGACGGTCTCGCTGATGACCTGACCACCGGTGAGGGTGGCGATGTCCTGCAGCATGGCCTTGCGGCGGTCGCCGAAGCCGGGAGCCTTGACGGCGACCGACTTGAACGTGCCGCGGACCTTGTTCACGACCAGGGTGGCCAGGGCCTCGCCCTCGACGTCCTCGGCGATGATCGCCAGCGGCTTGCCGGACTGCATGACCTTCTCCAGCAGCGGCAGCAGGTCCTTGACCGAGGTGATCTTGCTCTCGACGAGCAGGATGTATGCGTCCTCCAGGGCCGCCTCCATCCGCTCCGGGTCGGTCCAGAAGTACGGCGAGATGTAGCCCTTGTCGAAGCGCATGCCCTCGGTGAGCTCGAGCTCGAGGCCGAAGGTGTTGCTCTCCTCGACGGTGATGACGCCTTCCTTGCCGACCTTGTCCATCGCCTCGGCGATCATGTTGCCGATAGCGGTGTCGGCCGCGGAGATCGATGCGGTGGCCGCGATCTGCTCCTTGGTCTCGACCGGCTTGGCGATGTTGGTCAGCTCCTCGCTGACGCGCTCGACCGCGGCCTCGATGCCCTTCTTCAGAGACATCGGGTTCGCGCCGGCGGCGACGTTGCGCAGCCCCTCGCGAACGAGAGCCTGGGCCAGGACGGTCGCCGTCGTCGTGCCGTCACCGGCGACGTCGTCGGTCTTCTTCGCGACCTCCTTGACCAGCTCGGCCCCGATCTTCTCCCACGGGTCCTCGAGCTCGATCTCCTTGGCGATGGAGACACCGTCGTTGGTGATCGTCGGCGCTCCCCACTTCTTCTCAAGAACGACGTTGCGGCCCTTGGGCCCCAACGTGACCTTGACGGCGTCCGCGAGCGCGTTCATACCGCGCTCGAGACCGCGCCGCGCCTCCTCGTTGAAGGCGATGATCTTGGCCATTGGTGAGGGTCCTCCCAGCGGAGTTGCTTGCGCAGATCGGGCGGTGCCCGCGACGGACGACCGAAAGCTCGACGGCCCCTTGCCGCAGCGCTTCCGGCCTCACCGGCCGACCTGATGTTTCTGTCACTCCCGGCCTGGGAGTGCTAACACATGCTTAGCACTCGCCCCCGACGAGTGCAAGCCGGCGGTCAGGCCCCGCTGGGGGCACTGGGCGAGGGCACGGTGCCGCCCTCGCGGGCAGCGGTGACCCCGAAGTAGTCCCCGCCTTTGCGCTTCACGTCGTCGGTGCCCCACTCGACCTGCTTGTCGAGGCGGGCCAGCAGCGGGATGTGCTTGGAGCAGTGGATGTAGGCCTCGTGGATGTCGACCACGACCCAGCGTTCGGGCCGGCGCCCGCCGGTCCGGGTGAGCATCTCCAGCAACGGGATCGTGACTCGCTCGTCGGCCAGCAGTTCCTCGTGCGCCATCGCCGTGGCCGCGCCGTTGACGTGCAGGCCGATCAGGTCGGTGAAGAAGTCGACGAACAGCAGCCCGATGTGCGGGTTCTCCGAGATGTTGCCGAGGCTCGCGTAGACGCCGTTGCCGCGCAGGTCCGGGAAGACGATGGTGCGCTCGTCGAGTGGGGTCACGAAGCCGGGTTCGCCGGCCCGGAACGAGCAGTCACACTCACCGCGCGAGTCCGCGGTCGACACGAACATCATCTGCTGCCGGGCGAGGAACTCCTGCATCCGGTCGTTCAGGTGGTCGAGGACCTGTCGGTCGTAGAAGGTCTGGGCCCGGTCGACCGAGTCCCATTCCTCCTGCATGCGGTGCTCGCCGTCGGATCCGGGCAGCAGCCGGGGTTCATCAGACACCGTTCAAGGTTACTGGCCGCAAGTGACTGGCGTCGGACAGTTGAACATGTCGCCGGTCATCTTCGTCAGGGACAACACGAGGGCCGACCCGATCGGGTCGGCCCTCGATTCAGGACGTTTCGGAGCCGTCAGACCGCGCGCACCGCGTCGGCCTGCGGGCCCTTCTGACCCTGGGTGATCTCGAACTCCACCCGCTGACCCTCGTCGAGCGAGCGATAACCATCTGCCTGAATCGCCGAGTAGTGCACGAACACGTCCGCGCCACCGTCGACCGCGATGAAGCCGTACCCCTTCTCCGCGTTGAACCACTTGACGGTGCCCTGAGGCATTGATCTCTCCTGGTGCAACAGTGCATCGAACCCGCACGTCGCGAGCCGGGTCGTACTCGTACACCCGGGCCGCGTCCGGCCGTTCGAACGAGAGAGAGATGGCGCACGTCCGGTATGACCTACGCCACTTGATCGACCGAGGCCGACTTTATAGCTCCGACACGCCCGGGCAACAGATCCACAATGCCCAATATCGCCGAGCGTTACCCCTGGTCAGAGCCGGGCGATGGCTTCGCGGTAGGAGCGCAGGGTCGGCGCGATCGTGGCCGTCGGGCCGACGTGGTCGGCGATCGCGTCGAGCGTCTTGAGGCCGTCGCCGGTGTTGAACACGACGGTCTCGGCGTCGGGGTCCAACTGGCCGGCGGCGAGCAGTTTGCGCAACGTCGCGATCGTGACCCCGCCGGCTGTCTCACCGAAAATGCCCTCGGTGCGCGCCAGTAGCCGCATGCCCTCGATGACCTCCTCGTCGCTGACGTCCTCGACGACCCCGCCGGTGCGCCGGCAGACGTCGAGCACGTACGGCCCGTCGGCGGGGTTGCCGATGGCCAGCGACTTGGCGATCGTGTTCGGCCGGACCGGGGCGACCACGTCTTGGCCGGCCTTGAACGCGCCGGCCACCGGGGAGCACCCGGTCGCCTGGGCGCCGAAGATCTTGTAAGGGGTGTCGTCGACCAGGCCGAGCTTGGCGAACTCGGTGTAGGCCTTGTCGACCTTGGTCAGCTGCGAGCCCGACGCGATCGGGATGACCGTCTGGGCCGGGATACGCCAGCCGAGCTGCTCGGCGACCTCGTAGCCGAGCGTCTTGGAACCCTCGGCGTAGTAGGGCCTGACGTTGACGTTCACGAACGCCCAGTCCTCCTCCTCACCGGCAAGTTCGGAGGCGAGGCGGTTGACGTCGTCGTAGTTGCCCTGCACCGCCAGCAGCGTGCCCGCGTAGACGGCAGTGGTCAGGATCTTCTGCTGCTCGAGATCGGCCGGGATCATCACGACCGAACGGATTCCGGCCCGGGCCGCGGCGGCGGCCACGGCGTTGGCCAGGTTCCCGGTGGACGGGCAGGCCAGCACGCTGAAGCCCAGTTCACGGGCCGCGGCCAGCGCGACGGCGACCACCCGATCCTTGAACGAGTGGGTCGGATTGCCGCTGTCGTCCTTGACCCACAGCGACCGCATCCCGAGTTCCTTGGCCAGGTTGTTCGCCTTGACCAGCTTGGTGCAGCCGGGCTCCAGGTTCGGGGTCGAGGCGACGTGCGAGGGCACCGGCAGCAGGTCGGCGTAGCGCCAGATGTTGTGCGGACCGGCAGCGATCGACTCGCGGGTGATCTCCGGGAACTCGTAGGAGACCTCCAGCGGGCCGAAGCACTCACCGCAGGCGTAGAGCGGGCCGATCTCGTAGTTGGCGCCGCACTCGCGACAGGACAGGTTCGTGGCCGACCCGAGCAGGCGGGTCTGGGCGGTGGCAGGCGACATCGGGGAAGTTCCTCCTCATCTTTCCCGCGGACGCGTTGCCCGGCGGGCCGGAGTTGGCACCTGCTCCCGCGTACAGCCCGACACAGCTTCGTGTCGGTGCCGGTTTTAACTGCGCGGGTGGTTGCCGGGGCTTCGTCGGGCCGTTCCCTCTGCCCCTCTGGATGAGCTGTCTCAAGTTGTGAGCCCGCGCCAGGCGCGAACCGGTTGAAGTCTAATCGAAGCGCCAGAGATGCGACGGAGCTGTGCCGCAGCCCACGAACCCCGGCCGGCGTGACCGCCGACCGGGGTTCGAGTGACTGGGGTGCAGCTAGCGGAGCGAGGCCGGGTCCGCCTTGCCGGCCGGCCGGGCCGCGTCCGGCGCGGAGTCGGCCGGGAGCCGATCGGAGGTGGGCCGGGTCGTTGTGCCCGGGGTCGGAGTGGCGGTCGGCTGACTGTCCCGCGCGCCCTGGTGGCCGGCCACCGGTGAGCTGTTGGGCGGGGACGCCGGGTCGTTGACCTCGGTCGAGGTCGCCGGCGGTTGCGCGGGCTGGGCCGGCCGCGCGGGCGCCTGCGGCTGGGCGGGCTGCGCAGCCGGGGCTTGGGTCTGGGCGGGCTGCTGCGGGGCCGCCGGAGCCTTGGTCTCGGTGGGGTGCTGGGCCGGTTGCTGCGGGGCCGGCTGTTGCGGGGCCGCCGGAGCCTGGGTGTGAGCGGGCTGCTGCGGGGCAGCCGGGGCCTGCGCCGGTTGCGCCGGTTGCATCGGATGGTTGGGCTGCACGACCACCGTGCTGGGCGGGGAGTAGTAATCGGCATCCGAGGCGTGGTCCATCCGGCGGTGCCGGCCGCGGTCGCTCTGATCGCCCTGGCTCGGATGCTGGCTGTGCACCTGGCCGGGGTTCTGCGCCGGTTGCTGGTTCTGGATCGGCTGCTGGTTCTGGACCGGTCGCTGGCTCTGCGTGGGTTGCTGGTGCTGTGTGGGCTGCTGGTTCTGGACCGGGCGCTGGTTCTGCGTGGGTTGCTGGTGCTGCGTGGGCTGCTGGTTCTGGACCGGGCGCTGGTTCTGCGTGGGCTGCTGGTGCTGCGTGGGCTGCTGGTTCTGGACCGGGTGCTGGCTCTGTGTGGGCTGCTGGTTCTGGACCGGCCGCTGGTCGTCGGTCCGCCGGTGCCTGCCGGAGCCGGGGTCGGTGGAGATCACCCCGCCGCCGGAGCCGGACGAACCGGACGAGCCGCCGACGGAGGCCGGGGCTGAGCCGGCGGACGACGAGGAGTTCCGGCTCGTGCTCGGGGTGGACGCATGGGACGTGCTCGGGCCGGCCAACTTGGTGGAATCGGCGGCGGCAGCCGGGGCCGGGGCCGACGCGACCGGTGCCTTGGGCGCCGGGACTGCCGGGGTCACCGGGGCGGCCGGCTGCGCGGGGACCGCGGCCGGAGCCGGGGCAGCGGGTGCCGCCGGAGCAGCCGGGGCGGCGGGTGCGTCCTGGTTCACCACCGGCGCCACGACGGGCTTGGCCTTGGGCCCGGCCACCGTCAGATTCTCGGTGGCCACCTTCGGGCCCTGCGCGGACGGGGAGGAGATGAGGTTGACGACCGCCCAGGCCGGCACGGCAGTGCCGACGACCGCGGCCGCGACCACGAGCGAAGTCTTCCGGGACAGGCCGGCCGATCCGGCCTTGGCCGAACCTGCCGCCCGGACAGGCTGCGGCGCAGCCGTGCTGCGGGCCGAGGGGATGCGGCGCAATTCGCGGCGCCGCTGGAACTCCCGGCCCGAACCCGCGATCGCCTGCAGCCACAGCGACATCTCGTCGCCGAGGCGGGGCTTGGGACGCTGTCCGTCGGTCATCGTCACTCCTCCGACGACCCTGTCGGGCGGCCGCCTTTGGCTCTTCGGAGCACTTTTCGACAAGGCGGTCGAAGTGACCGCAGCAGTGCCGTCCGTGCCCATCTCCGGAGCAGTCACGCTAATTTCGTGAACAGCAACCCTGACCCGGATTTGCCGGAACAAGGCTTGTTACGGGCGCAATATGGAAGTAGGTGGAGTAACCAACTCGCCACCAAATCTGCCTTTCCCGGAACAACCGGCGGACCCGATCCGAGGCAGCATGGACGGATGGTTGCACGCCTCGGAATCCTGTCCACCGCAATGTTTGCGTTGACGGCCTGCGCGGCAGCCCGCAGCGGTGCCGTCGCGGTCCCGCCGACCGCCACGTCGACCCCGGACACGACCGCCGCGCCCGCCACCCAGTTCGCCTGGACGGCCGCGGCGGACAGCGGCGGGAAAGCCCGGGTTGTGCTGACCGCGCCGATCTACGACTCCCCCGGCGCCCGCGTCCCGGTGATCGTCACCGTGCACGACGCGCCCGCCGGCCTGCCCGCCGACGCCCTGAGCGCGACGGCCTCGGACGGCAGTCGGATCACCGACTGCACAGATGTCTGGCGCAACCAGAGCCAGGCCACCGTCTCGCGCACCTGCTACCTGTTGGCGCCGGCCTCGCTGACGCACCTGGAACTCACCGGCCACGCCCGCTGGAACGCGGCCGGCGGCGGTGCAGTCTCGCTGGAGTCCCCCACGGTGCGCTTCCGCACTTCCGGTCCCGTCTCCGGGCCGGTCAGTCTGGAGGCCGCCCACCGGATCGAGAACTGCGGCAACCCCGGCCCGGCGGTGTGGCTGACCTTCGACGACTACGTGCCCTCGGTCGCGGTCGCCCACTCGCTGGTCGACACCCTGGGACGCAACCACGCCCGGGGGCGGTTCTTCCTCAACCACGTCACCCCCGAGATCCGGCACATCCTGGAGTCCTCGGGACACATCGTGCAGGACCACACCCGGGACCACCTGGCGATGAACGACCTGAGCGACGCCGGAATCCATGAGCAGATCACCACCGGCCCGCATCCGACGGCCGGGGCGCCGCCACTGCTGCGTCCGCCCTACGGGGCCGGCGCCGAGGCGTCCCGGGTCGTGGACCTGATCGCCAAGGACGGCTACGCGACCTGCCGCTGGACGGTCGACAGCCGCGACTGGGCCGGCTACCCGCCGGAGCAGATGGCGCAAGCGGTCCGGGACGGAAACTCGTTCACCCCGCCGGTGGCCGCAGGCGGCGTGATCCTCATGCATGCCAACCACTTCACGCCGGAGAAGTTGCAGGCCGTGGTCGACGCGGTGCACGCCCGCGGGCTCGAGGTGGACGGACCGGGCAACGGATAACGTGTGGCCCATGTCGGAAGGCCCGCCCGAGATATTGCTGGCTTCCAACCGAGGCCCGTTGAGCTTCCACGTGGGCCCGGACGGCCGGTTGAGTGCGACCCGCGGCGCCGGCGGCCTGGTGGCCGGGCTGGACCGGTCCGGCGTCGCCGAGCGCGCGATGTGGGTGTGCGCGGCACTTTCCGACGCCGACCGCACGGCCGCGCACACCGCGCCGAACGGCCGGCTGGACCTGGCCGGGCACGCGGTGCGCGGCAGGGTCCGGATGCTGCCGATCGACCCGACCGTGTTCAGCCACGCGTACAACGGGGTCGCGAACTCGGTGCTGTGGTTCGTCCACCACCTGCTGTTCGACGTGGCGCGCAACCCGGCCTTCGACCACAGCTTCAGCCGCGCCTGGAACGACTACGTCGGCTACAACACCACCTTCGCCGAGGCCCTCGCGGCCGATGCGGCCCCGGACGCCCGGGTGCTGGTTCAGGACTACCACCTGACGCTGGTGCCGGCGTTGTTGCGCAAACTGCGGCCGGACCTGCGGGTGGCGCATTTCTCGCACACCCCGTGGGCGCCGCCGGACTACTACCGGATGCTGCCGGACGAGGTCGGCGCACAGGTGCTGCGCGGGATCCTCGGCGCCGACCATGCCGGCTTCCTGACCCCGCGGTGGGCCCGGGCGTTCCTGGACTGCTGCGAGCAGTCGTTGGCCGCCGAGGTCGACCGCGTGGGGATGACGGTCACCTACGAGGGCCGGACCACTCGCATCCGGGTGCACCCGCTGGGCATCGACGTGACGTCGCTGCGCGAGCGGGCCGGCGCCCCGGACGTCGCGATGCACATAGCGACGCTGCGCAACCAGGTCGGCGACCGGGCTGCGATCGTCCGCGTCGACCGCACTGAGCTGTCCAAGAACATCGTTCGCGGGCTGTACGCCTATCGGGAGCTGCTGCGCCAGGCGCCGCACTGGCAGGGCCGGGTGGTGCACCTGGTGATCGCGTACCCGAGCCGGCACGACCTGCCCGAGTACCGCGAGTACAGCGCCTCGGTGCAGCGGGTCGCCCGCGAGATCGACGACGAGTTCGGCACCGAGAACTGGCGGCCACTGCTGCTGTTCACCGACGACGACTTCCCGCGTTCGCTGGCCGCGTACCGGATCGCCGACGTGATCATCGTGAACCCGGTGCGGGACGGGATGAACCTGGTGGCCAAGGAGGCCCCGGCGGTCTCGACCCGCGACGCCGCGCTGGTGCTGTCCCGGGAGGCCGGCGCCTGCGACAGCCTCGGCCCGTACGCGGTGACCGTCAATCCCTACGACATCTCCGGGACGGCCCGCGGTCTGGACACAGCACTGCGGATGGACCCCGCCGAACGCGCGGCCCGGTGCGAGCGGCTGGTGAACGCTGCCGCCCGGTGCGCCCCGGAACAGTGGTTCCGCGACCTGCTCGACGGCCTGTGAACCCAGCCCACAGCATGATCTGACGCCTCGTCAGGGGGCGGGTCAGGCTGGGCCGAAGGAGTCGGGGCCCAGGCCGCCGGGACCGCGCGGGCTGCGGCGGCGTTCCAGTCCGGCGCGTCGGTCCGGGGCCGGGGCCTCGGCCGCCGGGGCGTCGCCGCGGACGGCGAACACCTCTACCGGGATGCCGTTGAACACCGCGTTGCCGGTCAACGGGTCGACGACGGCGTCGTCGGTGAGCAGGTTGCTGTTGACCCCGGGCCGCCCGGCCGCGACCCGCAACCGCGCCTCCGGTTCGTCGTGCCCCCAGCCGTGCGGCAAGGAGACGACCCCGACCGAAACATCCTCGGTCAGTTCGACGGCCGCCACGACCTCACCGGTCTCCGAGACCACCCGGGCCATGCCGCCGTCGCGCAACCCGAGTGCGGCCGCGTCCTCGGGATGGACCCGCAATGTGCAGCGGCGCGCCCCGGAGACCATCGCGGGCAGATTGTGCAGCCAGGAGTTGGCCGAGCGCAGGTGTCGGCGGCCCACCAGGCGCAGACCTGCGTCGTCGGGGTTCCGCAAAGCGGCGCGGATCCGCGCGGCCTGCTCCAACAGCGGTTCCGGCGCCAGGTTCAGCACCTCGCCCTGGGTCGCCAGCAGGTCGGGCAACCGCGGCTCGAGCTCACCGAGGTCGACCCCGTGCGGATTGCACTCGAGGTCCTCCAGGGTCAACCCGTAGGGACCGGTGCACAGCAGGATGTCCAGCAGTCGCTCCGGGCCGTGCCGCTTCATGGGAAAGTCCGCGAGGTCGACGCCGAACTGCTCGGCCAGTGCGGCGGCGACCGCCTCGTCGAAGTCCTCTACGTCCTCGACGTCGCGTCCGGTCGCGGCCAGCGCCAGGCGGGCCACGGTCTCCCACTCGGGGTGCATGCCCAGCGGCATCGGCAGCGGCGGCGCGGAGTACTTCGCGACGTTGCGACAGGCCAACGCGTAGCGGTCCAGGGCGTAGTGCGGCCGCTCCAGCGGCGAGGGCACCGGGAGGACGATGTCGGCCAGCGCGGTGGTCTCGTTGAGATAGGTGTCGACGCTGACCATCAGGTCCAGGTGGCGCACCGCGGCGCGGAAGCGGGCGGAGTTGGGCAGCGAGCGGGCCGGGTTCCCGCCGATGGTCAGCAGCGCCCGGACCCGGCCGACGCCCGGGGTGTCCATCTCCTCGGACAAGGCCGCGGCCGGGGCCTCGCCGCACAGGATCGGCAACCCGCGGACGCGGGTGCGCGGACCGGACAGCGCGAACGGTTGCGCGGGCTCGAACGGCGAGTGCGCCGGGAGCGGGAACATCGTGCCGCCCGGGCGGTCCAGGTTGCCGGTCAGCACGTTGATCACGTCGACCAGCCAGCTGACCACGGTCGCGTCCGGGGTTGTCAGCGGCCCGGCGCCGACATGCAGGATGCCTGGCTGCGCCGCGGCCAGGTCGCGGGTCAATCGGCGCACCGCCCGGTCGTCGACCTGCGTGCGCCGCGCCACCCGCTCCGGCGTGAAATCCGCGGCCAGCGCGGCCACGTCGGCCAGCCCGACGGTGAACGCGGCCAGGCGGCCCATGTTGACCAGCCCGTCGGCGATCAGCACGTGGACCATGCCGAGCAGCAGGATCGCGTCGGTCCCCGGCCGGATCCGGACGTGCTCGTCAGCACCGTCCGCGGTGCTGGAGCGGCGCGGGTCGACGACGACGTAGCGCCCGCCGCGCCGGCGCAGCGCCCGCAGCTTCGAGCGCAGGTCCGGCGCGGTGACCAGGCCGCCGTTCGAGGTGACCGGGTTGGTACCGAGCAGCATCAGGTAGGTGGTCCGGTCCACGTCCGGGACCGGGATCGCCGAGGTGTCGCCGTAGAGCAGCCCGGAGCTGACCTGCCGCGGGCGCAGGAACATCGTGGCGGTCGAGTAGACGTTGCGTGTGCCCAGCGCGTCGGCCAGTGCCCGGGTGTAGAGCCGGGCGCCGAGCGAACCGAGCGCACCGCTGCCGGTGAACACGGCGATCGCGTCCGGGCCGTAGGTGTCGGCGACCCGCGGCAGCCGATTGGCCAGTTCGGCCCATGCCTCGCCCCACGACGACTCACGCAGCTGCCCGGCCCGGCGCACCATCGGCGTTCGCAACCGGTCCGGGTCCTGGTGCAGGCCCTTGAGGGCGACGCCCTTCGGGCAGATGAACCCGGCCGAGAGGACGTCGTCGCGGTCGCCGCGGACCTCCTCCAGCGTTCCGTCGCTCTCCACTCCGACGAGCAGCCCGCAGGTCGCTTCGCAGAGTGGACAGGTATGCGGGAGCGAACGCACGGAACCGTTGTATCGCCCGTGCGGCGTCGGTCGGCTCCGCGGCGATCCTGGGGTTGGCAAGATCCTTTCCACGGTTCGTCGCGCTGGTCTCAGCAGTCCCGGGAAGTGCCCCCTGTAATGGCTGTCAGGAAGTTCACCACCGCTCCCGGGTCGGCGAGCACGAGGTCGGCAGCTACGGCCGGGGCCGGCGACTCCGGGTTCGCGACGGCCACTTTCAGCCCGGGCACACCGGCCGCACGCAACTGGTCGACGACGGCGAACGCGGCCAGGTCTGCCACGTCGTCGCCGACGAAGCACACCGCCCGAGCGTCGCCGACGAGGTCACGCAACGCCGTGCCCTTGTCCGGTCCGGGTTCGAGGAGCTCCAGGACCAGCCGCCCGGGCAGCACCTCGAGGCCGCAGCGTTGCGCGACCGCCCGAACCGCGGCCGTGGAGTCGACGGCGGCGGCCGCCGCATCGGCACAACCGCGGAAGTGCACGCCCAACGAGTGCCCCTTGTCCTCGATCCGCACGCCGGCCGGCAACGAGGCCACCAGCGCCTCGAGCTCCACCAGGGCCCGCTCCATCTTCTGCGTGTGTCGGCGCCCTTCCGGGGCATCCGAAGGGCGCGGACGCAGCCCGAAGTTGGTGGGTTCAGGCGGCCAGCTCTCGCGGCCGTGGACCCCGATCACGGTCACGGCGGGCGCGTCGCGCGCGGTGAGGTCGAGCAGCTCCACGAGGCTGCTCGCGGCCCGGCCGCTGACCAGCGCCACCCGCCCGAACACCCCGGCAGCGGCGGCCAGCGCCGCGCGGGCGCCGGATTGGGGTCGGGCCGCCGCGGGGTCGAGCACGATCGGGGCAAGCGTTCCGTCGTAGTCGAGCGCGAGCAGCGAATCGGCGCGCGAGCTCGTCAACACGGAGAGTCCGACCCGGCCGGCGGGGCTGACCGAGTACGCGGCAAGAGGATCAGGGGCACCGGCCACCCTTCGACCGTAGCCGCCGCACTCAGGTGAGCTTGAAGTCCTTGCAGATGATCACGGTGAGCTTGTCGGCCGGGACTCCGTCGAAGACGGGCAGGCTGCGGGTGATCTCCGGGAACTTGGCCATCAGCGCCTTGGCGGCCGCCTCCTGACCCGCCGGGTAATACACGGTGGTCACCGGCACCGCGCCGTACCACGGCCCGGTGCCCGCCACGTCCCAGCCGGCCGAACGCAGTGCGGACCGGAAGGCGACCACGAGATCGCGTTGCCGGGTCTGGTCGAAGATCACGACCTGCGGCCCGGCCACGAACGTGTCCGAACCTGGCGCGGCGGACGGCGCGGGCACCACCGGCAGCGCTGGTGCAACCGGGGCGGCAGTCGAGGCGGGCGCCGCCTGCGGGATCGACCGCGGCGCCGGGGCCACCGGGATCGGAGCCTGGGTGGCGACGGGGCGGGGCGTCTCGACCGTGGCCGCGGGCGCAGCGACGGCGCGGTCCATCCGGTCGACGCGCTGGCCGAAGACCAGCAGCAGCACGCCGATCAGGGCGATGACCGACAGCGAGGCCAACGTCGAGGAGCCCAGCATCCCGAATGCTGCGCCTGGCCGACCCCGATACCCGCGGTTGCGCATTGTGCAGAACTCCTACGAAGAACCTAGGCGTCGCGACCGAGGCGACGCGCGGACCGGGCCCGCTGCCGGGCGTGACGCAACCGACGCAGGCGTTTGACCAGCATCGGGTCGTGGGCCAGGGCCTCCGGGCGGTCGATGAGGGCACCGAGCACCTGGTAGTACTGCGTGGCCGAGATCCCGAACAACTCGGAGACCGCGTTCTCCTTGGCCCCGGCGTACCGCCACCACTGCCGCTCGAAATCGAGGATCTGGGCCTCGCGCCCGGTCAGCCCACCGGTGGTGGACTCAACGAGCTGGGGGCGGTCGAGAGTGGCGACGCTGCTGAATTCCATCGAGCATCCTCCGTGTTCAAGAACCGGCGGTCGCAGCCATCGTAAGCCCGAACAACACCGGTGTCATTCGCGACTCGTGGCCTGTCGCCGTCTGTCTTTCGGAGGTTCTCACCGAGCACTGACAGTTCGGACTCCTGGCCACGCGCGCGACGAAGGAGCACGTGCGGCCAGGAGCCCGAAAAATGTGCACTGCGGTGCACCACGCGGCTGCGCCCGCCACCGCGCGAGGCGGTGACGGACGCAGGAGCGATCAGTTGCGGAGCTTTCAGGCGCCGAGGCCGCCGCGGCGACGGGCCACCAGGGTGACGCCGGCGCCGGCCATGCCCAGGCCGGAGCAGAGCAGCAGGGCGGTCATGTCCGAGTTGCCACCGGTGTGGGGCAGCGCCTCGTTCTCGTAACCGTCGTTGTTGCCCCCACCGCTGTGGTGGCCGCCGTTGTCGTCGGTGGCGCATGCGTTGCCGCCGCCACCGAGCAGGCCACCGAGCAGGCCGTTGGTGATGTTGCCCAGGCCGAGCAGGCCACCGTTGGAGTCGCAGTTGCCGCCACCGAGCAGGCCGCTGAGCAGGCCACCGTTGCCGGTCACGCCGTTGAGCAGGCCGTTCACGGTGTCGGTGACCGGCTTCAGGGTGTCGGTGACACCCTGCAGGCCCAGGCCGTTGACGACGCCACCGAGGCCGCCGGAGGTCAGGCCGCCCACGAGGCCACCGACGCCGGCAGCGCCGCCGCCCGAGGTCAGGCCGGTGACCGTGCCGAGCACGCCACTGGCCGGGCCGTTCGAGGCGAGACCGGTGACGGTGCCCAGGACCCCGGCAGCCGGGGTGTTGCTCAGCAGGCCGCCCACGACCGGGAGACCGCTGCTGTCGTTGGAGGCGCTGCTCAGGACACCCGCAGCCGGGGTGTCGGAGCTGACCGAACCGGCAGCGCCGGTGACGGTGCCGACCAGGCCGCCCACGACCGGCAGGCTGCCGACGACCGGCAGGTTGCCGAGCAGGCTGCCCGAGCCGCTGTCCGAACCGCCCAGCAGGCCGGTGACGGCGGAGGTGTCGAGCGGCGACGTGGTGTCGGCGGAGGCGGCACCGGCGGCGACGACGCCCAGCGGGACGGCGGCGACGGCGGAGACGGTGGCGATACGGACGAGGCGCTTGCGAGTGGCGGTCTGACCAGCGTGACGACCGGACATGTTCGGTGTTCCCCCTCGAGGATGTCTGCGGCGAAGGCGCCCGTCCGAATCTCAAGCCCCCCGGCGAGAGGATCCGTCTTGGTGTGGCGCTTCGTTGTTTCGCGGCTGAGACGGGCGCCCGCAGGACCGCGGTTCCGCTCATTAGACAAGCTCACAGGCAGTCCTGCCTCGGTTACGGATTGCGGTTGCTCCGTTGCGGTGAGCACAAACCGGACGTCTACCGGACAAATTGATGAGGGGTTTCCGGGGCGAGCCCGGCCACGGGCGGCACTCTTCGTAAGACGGCTGCCCACCACCCGAACCCGACATGGCTCGACGATCCACCCCGGAAACCTTTACTGGCGCAATACCAGCGCCCGAACAAGATCAGACCTCTGCACGGATCTGTTGGACCAGTTGGGTGAACGTCCGCTCGTCACTGCCGCCCAGGATCCGCGCCGCGACCCGGCCCTCTTTGTCCAGGATCAGCGTGCTGGGGATCGCCCGGGGCGGCAGCGTGGTGCGGAATGTCAGCTGCAGGTGCCCGTCCGGGTCGCGCAGGCTCGGGTAGGTGACGTCGAAGCGGCGCTCGAAGGCAACCGCGGAGGCGTCCGCATCGTCGCGGGTGTTGATGCCGAGGAACTGCACGGAGTCGTGCGGGACGTCGTTCCAGGCCTTCTCCAGCTCTGGGGCCTCCCGGCGGCACGGTGCGCACCAGGAGCCCCACACGTTGAGCAGGAAGACGGTCCCCCGGTGCGCGGCGACGTCGAAGTCGCCGCCGCCGACCAGCGGGCCGGAGAGCGCGACCGGGGCGCCGCGGTGGTCCGGCGCGATGATGGTCACCGCACCGGCGCCCTCGACGAAGCCTGCGTCGCCGCTGGTGGGCGCGACCGTTCCGGTGGCCGAGCAGGCGCAGAGGAGGAGCAGGAGCGCCGCAGCCGCCGGCGGAGCGCCTGGCCGCAACACCTGCTGTCTCCTCCCGCTCGGAATCGACACAATAGGTGGCTCTTCGACGCCGCCCCGGCGCGGGGAGCTCAGGCCGAGGCGGAGCCGCTCTTGCGCTGGGCCGGGATCAGCGGCTGGCCACGCAGTGCGCGGACCGCGGCGCGCAGATGCAGGTAGCGGTCGCGCGAGCCGTCGGTGGCGACGACGGCGCCGCTGCGCAGCAGCGTGTCGAGCAGCGCAGCGGCATCGCGCAGGACGGCGTGCACGCTCAGGTCGGCCGGGACGGCGGACGGGCCGAACGGCGCGGCGTGCTCCCGGGCCAGCGCCAGGTGCAGGTCGGCGATCTCCAGCGCCCGACGGGTCGCCGGGTCGAGAAATGGTCGCCGCGGCAGGTCCAGGTGCAGCGCTACCAGGTCTGTGACGGTGTCGATGACCTGGGCCACGGAGTCGGCGGCGGGCGCGCGCTCCGCGGTGACGCAAGCCGACTGCAGCCGATCCAGGTGGGCGTTCCAGTGCACCGCGATCCCCTCCAAGCCAGTTGCGTCCGGGACGGTCCGTGACGCGGCTTTCAGCCAAGCTGGCCCGTCTTTGCGGGAGCTGAGCCAACTCTGAGACGCAGCCATGTCTCGTCCGGTTCCGACCACAGCTTCCGCAAAATCCGACTCGTCCGGCTCGTCGGTTACGCCGTTCGAGTGGTCGCTGCGTGACCCGGCGCAAGGTTCGCGAGGTCCAGGCGGCCCGGCAGAATGTGCGCCGTGAACCACACGTACTCGTTCACCGGCGCGTGGCACCTGCCGGCGGACCGCGACGTGGTCTTCGCCGCACTGGAGCGGTTGGACCACTATCCGCTGTGGTGGCCGCAGGTGCGCCGGGCCGAGCGCCTGGACGACGACACGTGCAATGTCGTGGTCCGCTCGACGCTTCCCTACGACCTGCGGATGACGGCGCACCGGGTGGACGCCGACCGCGACCGCGGGGTGCTTCGGGCCCGGCTGACCGGCGACCTGGCGGGGTTCACGGGATGGCATCTGGTACCCACGTCCGACGGCACCCGGGCCGAGTTCCACGAACGGGTGGAGGTGCACCGGCCGCTGCTGCGGTGGCTGGCCGTGGCCCGTCCGGCGTTCCGGGCCAACCACGCCTGGATGATGCGCTGCGGGCAGCGTGGGCTGCGTCACCATTTGCTGCTCCGGCCCAGGTCGGAGGGCTGATCGGGGGTCCGGAGCGTGCCCGGTGCCACACCTCGCGGACCTTATGTCCGGGAATGTCGCGACTTAGGATTTCCAGCAGGGCCAGCACCGGATCCCCGTCCCGAGGCGGTGCGAGCGTCGGCCCCAGGACCGCAGTCGCGCGCCGCCGTGGCTGCCCATTTCACGTACCTAAGGAGCAGAACGTGGTCTCCCTGTCGGGCAAGGTAGCCATCGTCACAGGTGGAGGATCCGGCATGGGCCGGGCCACCAGCCTTCTGATGGCGGCACTCGGCGCCTCCGTGGTCGTCTCGGACCTGGACGGCGCGAAGGCCGAAGCGGTCGCGAAGGAGGTCGCCGGTGACGGCGGCCAGGCGGTTGCCATCGCCGCCGACGTGACCAGCGCCGCCGACAACCAGGCTGCCGTCGACCTCGCCGTGACCACCTACGGTGGCCTCGACGTGCTGGTCGCCAACGCCGGCATCGCACACGACCCGACCCCGTTCGAGGAGTTGTCCGAGGGCCTGTTCGACAAGACCTTCCAGGTGAACGTGCGCGGCCCGTGGCTCGGCGCGCGCGCCGCGGCCCCGGCGATGCGGCAGCGCGGTGGCGGCTCGATCGTCGTCGTCGGCTCGATCATGGGTGAGCGGGCCCGTCCCGGATTCAGCGGTTACGCGCCGTCGAAGGCCGCATCGAACCACCTGGCCAAGGTCCTGGCCCTGGAGTTGGCCAACGACAACATCCGGGTGAACTGCCTGGCCCCGGTCGCCACCGACACCCCGATGCTCGCCTCATTCATCGGCGCCAAGAACAACTTCGAGGAGGGCAAGGCCAAGTTCATCGCGGGGATCCCGCTGGGCCGTCTGGCCACCGCTGAGGACATCGCCGAGGCGGCCGCGTTCTTCGCCTCCGACGAGGCCGCGTTCCTCACCGGCGTCGTCCTGCCGATCGACGGCGGCCGCGGCATCTGACCCGCCCGGCCATCCGCGTCTAATTAGGAGTTCCCTTGCTTCGCATTCCCTCGATCATCGACGGTAAGGAAATCGACGGCCACGACGGCGTTCTCGACGTCATCGACCCGGGCAACGCGCAGAAGTGGGCCGAGGCGGGCCAGTGCGGCCCGGCCGAGGTCGACCTCGCCGCCAAGGCCGCCCGCGCCGCCTACGACGGCGGGTGGTCGGACACCCCCGCCGTCGAGCGTGGCCGCCTGATGCGCAAGGTCGCCGACCTGATCCTGCGCGACGGCGACAAGATCGCCGAGTACGAGACCAAGGACGTCGGCAAGCCGATCAGCCAGGCCAAGAAGGACGTCGTCGCGGTCGCCCGGTACTTCGAGTACTACGGCTCGATCGTCGAGTGCCTCGACGGCGACACCCTGCAGACCGCCCCGTCCGTGTTCGGCATGACGATCCGTGAGCCGTTCGGCGTCACCGGCCACATCACGCCGTGGAACTACCCGCTGCAGATGATCGCCCGCACGTTGGCCCCGTCGCTGGCCGCCGGGAACTGCTGCGTGCTCAAGCCGGCCGAGCTGACCCCGGTCAACGCGACCGTGCTCGCCCAGTTGGCGCTCGAGGCCGGATTCCCGCCCGGTGTCTGGAATGTCATCCAGGGCCCGGGTTCCACGGTCGGCAACGCGATCACCCTGCACGACGGCATCGACCACGTCTCGTTCACCGGTTCGCGTCCGGTCGGCGAGCAGGTCGCGATCAACGCCGCCAAGCACGTCATCCCGGTCGTGCTCGAGCTCGGTGGCAAGTCGCCGAACATCATCTTCCCCGACGCCGACATGGCCGACGCGATCCCGCAGGTCGTCAACTCGATCATCCAGAACGCCGGCCAGACCTGTTCGGCCGGTTCCCGCGTCCTGATCCACGAGGCCTGCTACGACGAGGTCAACGAGCTGATCGCCGCGGAGTTCCGCAAGATCACGCTGGGCCACGGAATGACCGACCCGGGCATGGGCCCGATCGTGTCGGCCAAGCAGTTGGACACCGTCTCCGGAATGGTCGCCGAGGGCATCAAGCTCGCCGAGGGCGACCTGGTCGTCGGCGGCAAGCGCGCGGAGGCCCAGGGCGACGGGTACTTCATGGAGCCGACGTTCTTCACCAACGTCCCGGAGAGCGGCTACCTGTTCAAGGAGGAGATCTTCGGCCCGGTGCTCGTCGGCACGAAGTTTTCCGACGAGGCCGACGCGATCCGGCTGGCGAACGCGACCGAGTTCGGTCTGGTCGCCGGTGTCTGGACCAAGGACGCAGGGCGCGCGCTGCGCATGGCGAAGAAGATCAAGACCGGCCAGGTGTTCATCAACACCTACGGCGCCGCCGGCGGCGTCGAGCTTCCCTTCGGTGGTTGGAAGAAGTCCGGCTACGGCCGCGAGAAGGGCTTCGAAGGCATGCTCGGTTACACCCAGACCAAGACCATCGCGATCGGTCTGTAACCAGGACGGACGAACCCCGTCAGCCTTCGGGCCCGCGGGGTTCGTCCGTCTTTGCGGCGTTGCCGTCCGACGTTGCGGGGCCTAGCGGACGCTGGACGTCGGACGCATCGCGGTGGTTGCCCGGCGAGACGCCCAACCGAGCCAGCCCACCGTGACGGCACCCAGGGCGACCTTCCGGAAACGGCCCTCGGTCCAGCGCCGAGGGTCGAGTGCCGTGTCGGCGTGCGCTTCTCCCGAACAGGCCCAGCCGATCAGCAGCAGGCCGAGTACCGGACCCATCGGGTGGTACCGCACCGCCGCACGCAGATCGCCGTGTGCAAGGCGCACGAGGGCACGCGTCAGCCCGGTGCCGCCCAGACGCCCCCACCGCGGTCGTTAGGCTCGGCCGGACCGCTAGTTGTCAATCCTCTGCCAACTGTGGACGTATCGGAGGAGCGATAGGTCCACACGCCGGCAGCAGATGATCGAGAGGGCCGACGACGTGAGCGCGCCGGGCACACTCCCGCTGGCTGGGCTGAGGGTGGTGAGCTGCGAACAGGCCGTCGCCGCCCCGCTGGCGACCAGGCATCTGGCCGACCTCGGGGCTCGCGTGATCAAGATCGAGCGCCCCGGGGTCGGCGACTTCGCCCGGGCCTACGACGAGACCGTCAAAGGCATGTCGAGCCATTTCGTGTGGCTCAACCGGTCCAAGGAAAGCCTGACGCTGGACCTGAAAGACCCACGTGGGCTCGCGATTGTGCGGGAGTTGCTCGACGACGCCGATGTGTTCGTGCAGAACTTCGCCCCGGGCGCTGCCGAGCGACTCGGCCTGGGCGCAACGGAACTGACGGACCGTCATCCGAGGTTGGTGCACTGCTCGATTTCCGGGTTCGGCAGCGCCGGCCCGTACCGCGACGCGAAGGCCTACGACCTGTTGATCCAGGCCGAGACCGGCGTGCTGTCGATCACCGGCTCCCCGGAGACGCCCTCGAAGGCCGGCATCCCGGTCGCCGACATCGCCGCCGGGATGTACGCGTTCTCCGGGATCCTGGCCGCGTTGGTCGAACGCGGTCGCACCGGTCGCGGCCGCGCGATGGAGATCTCGCTCTTCGACGCGCTGACCGAATGGATGGGCTACCCGCTCTACTTCACCGCCTACGGCGGCACCCCACCGACGCGTTTCGGCGCCGCGCATCCGGCCATCGCCCCCTACGGCCCGTTCACCGCGGCTGACGGCGAGGTGGTGATCGCCATCCAGAACGAGCGGGAGTGGGCCTCGTTCTGCGCCGGCGTGCTGGAGCACCCGGAGCTGGCCACCGATCCCCGGTTCGCCTCGAACTCGCTGCGGGTGGCCAACCGCGGCGAACTGTCCGCCGCGCTGGACGCGGTGGTCGGGGCCCTGACGATGGCGGCGTTGACCGAACGGCTGGACCGGGCCCGGATCGCGAACGGCCGAATGAACGAGGTCGCCGGATTGCTCGAGCACCCGCAGCTGTCCGGCCGCGACCGGTGGCGCCGGATCGACTCCCCCGTCGGCGAACTGGCCGCGCTGCTGCCGCCGATCTCGATGCCCGGCGCGGACCCCCGGATGGACCCGGTGCCGGAACTGGGCGAGCACACCGAGGCGATCCTACGAGAGCTGGGGCGTTCCGAACCGGAGATCTTGGCCCTCCGCGACGAGGCCGTGATCTGAATCCGCACGATCATCGATGAGCGCAGCGCGCACTCTCATACGCGGGGCGTCAGATTTCGGCCCCGAATCGGGCCCGGCGTGACTCTGGCAGAGGCGCGGCGTCAGATTTCGGCCCCGAACCGGGCCTGGCGTGACGTCTGGCGTATGAGAGAACCCCCGCCAGATCATCGATGATCTGGTGTGCGGGGCCGCCTTAGGGTAGGCGGCATGGCGGTTGTCTCGGCCGAGGGTGTCGGCGTGCGGTTGGGCGGCTATCCGGTCTTCGCCGGGCTGAACCTCTCGGTGGAAGCCGGCGAGATCGTCGCGGTGCTCGGCGACATCGGCTCGGGCAAGAGCACGTTGCTGCGCCTGCTGGCCGGGCAGATCCCGACGGACACCGGCGCCCTGCGGGTGCTGGACCACGCGCCGGACGACCCCGAAGTGGCCCCCCACGTGATCCTGACCGCCGGGGAGCCGGAGTGGGAACCCGGCGCCAACGTGCTCCAGGTGCTGGAGCTGTCCCGGATGGCCGGCGAGGAGGACGACTCCTGGCCGCTGCCCCCGCGGGTCTGCGAAGCCTTCGGGCTCGAGAAGCGCGAGCAGGACCAGCCCTACACGCTGTCCCAGGGGCTGCGGCAGCGGCTGAGCCTGGCCGCCGCGTTCTGCAAGCCGTCCCGGCTGCTGCTGATCGACGACCCCGAGTTCGGCCTCGACGCGCAGTTCCGGCCGGTGCTGGCCGAGATCCTGCTCGGCTACGCCGCCCGCGGCGGCACCGTCGTGATGGCCACCCACGACCTCGACCTCGCGGTCGGGGCGAAGGCGCGGACGCTCTCGTTGGACTGACGTCCGCGCGGCCACCCTCTTGGGTCATTCCCCGCGCGGTGACCCCGGACCCGGCTCTACGGTGCAGACGAGCCGACGATCCGTGGGGGGTGACTGGCTTGACGTCGCAGGACGCCGACGTGCTGCTGGCACGGGAGAGTCTGACCGTCGGCACGCTGCCGCGCTACCGGAACCCGTACACGGTTTACGCCCTCGGCGTGCTCACGCTCGGGCTCTACTTCGTGTGGTGGATCGTCGCGGTCAACCGCGAGGTGCGCGCGTTCGACGCCCGCATCGGCGGTCGCCCGCTGCTGTCGGCCGTCTCGATCACCCTCGGTGCCCCGCTCGGCGTTCCGCAGTTCCTCGCCGTCGAGCACACCGCGGCCCGGATCGAAGCCGCGCAGGCCGCCGCGGGACTGCCGCGCACCTGCGACCCGCCCACCGCCGTGCTGATGTGGCTGTGCTTCGGCGTCGGCGTCATGTACCTGCAGGACGAGCTCAACAAGGTGGTCCGCCGATACGGCGCCCCCAGCGGCACCGAGGTGTTCCACTTCGCGTGAGCTTCGGCTCTACTTTCGGACGTGACCTTTCTGACGAAAGCGTCCGAGGCCGAAGTGCTCCGCGCCCAGTTGACGGCCGAACTGGCCGATCGCCGCCACGCCCGCCGGCGCGCGCTGTTGCTCGGCGCGGTGGTGCTGGTTGCCCTGGCCGCCGCAGCCGGCGCCCACCACATACTGGATCGACCGACCGTCGCCGAACGAGCCGACGCTGCGGAGGCACGTGAGCTGCTCGAGGTCTGGCGCTCGACCATGGTCGAGGCCGCGAACCAGAATTTCACCGACGCGGACCTGACGGCTCGGCACATTGATCCGAGCGCCTACCGCGTCCGGGAAACTCTGGAGGAGTTCCAGGGCGCGGGCCGCGCCCACCGCGGGCTCTGGACCGACGGCGTGGCCGTGCGGGTCTTGCCGCACGACGTGGTCGAGGTGACCGCGGCCATGTACGAATCGCCGCCGGACGCCGCGTTGCGGACCGGCGGACGCCGTCAGTCGCTGACCCTGGTCCGTGGCCAGGACTCCCGGTTGCGCCTGGTCCGCGTCCTGGAGGAGCTCGACGACGGGAAGGGTTGGGGCTGAGGTCGAGCCGCGCCGGGTGGACCGGGCGCCGGGTGCAAGGATCTCGGGCATGCCGCAGTTCGCGCCGTTCCCCGGGATCCGGTACGCCGTCGACGACCTGGCCGTGGTGACTGCGCCGCCCTACGACGTCATCGATCCCGACGAGCGGGCCGCGTTGGCCGCGCAGCACCCGCACAACGTCGTCCGCATCGACATGCCGGTGGTCGAGGACGGCCCGGACCCGTACGCGGTCGCCGCGCAGACCCTGAACTCCTGGCGTGCCGACGGCGTCCTGCGCTCGGACGCGCCGGCGTTCTACCCGTACCGGATGACGTTCACCGACGAGACCGGCGCGACTCGTTCCACGTTGGGGGTGCTCGGCGCGCTGGGCATCTCGCCGGCCGCGCGGGCCGATGTGCTGCCGCACGAGCACACCACCCCGAAGGCGCACAGCGACCGACTGTCGTTGCTGCGGGCCACGCAGGCCAACCTCTCGGCGATCTGGGGGCTGTCGCTGACCACCGGGCTCACCGGCCGGATCGCGCTGGAGACCGCCGAGCCGATCGACTCCTGGACCGACCCGGACGGGATCCGCCACGAGATCTGGCGCCTGGACGACCCGGCCGCCGTGCGGGCGCTGTCCGAGGCGATCGCGGCCTCGCCCGTGGTCGTCGCCGACGGCCACCACCGGCTGTCGACCTGTCTGATCCACGCCGACACCGACGGCTCCCCCGCCGGTGCCGACGCCACCCTGTGCCTGATGGTCGAACTGGACCACGACCAACTGACGGTGCAACCGATCCACCGACTGATCGCCGGCCTGCCCGGCGACGCCGACCCGGCGCAGGCGCTGGGCAAGAGCTTCGACGTCGGCGAACTCGAGCCGTTCCCGGACGCCGGGGTGGTGGCCCGCCTGGTGGCCGAGCGCGCCCTGGCCTTGATCACGCCGGACGGGCTGCGCCTGCTCCGGCCCCGGCACCCGAGCGGCCCGGGCGTCGTCGAGCCGTTGGACTCCGAGACGGTGGCTGCCGCGGTCGCCGAACTACCCGAGCACGAACTGACCTACCAGCACGGGGTCTCCCGGGCGGTCGCCGCGGTTCGCGCCGGCCGCGCGCAGGCCGCGATCCTGTTGCGCCCGGTGTCCGTCGAGCAGATCCGGGCGACTGCCGCGGCACGCGGGCTGATGCCGCCGAAGTCGACGTTCTTCCACCCTAAACCGCGAACTGGCACGGTTTTCCGCTCACTTCTCGACTGAACGACAAAGCGGACAGCGCCAGCGCAAAGCTGGGTCCTACGTTCGGTTGATCTTCTCCAGAACCGTCGGCGACACGCCGCCGGCTCCCCTAACTTGCGCTGCGGGGCACTACTTCAGCTGCAAGTTCTCGGGGAGCGACGTGAGCACGCACGGCAATCTGTTCAAGGCGCCAGGGCCGAGAGCGCAGACCGAGCCGATGTGGCCGGGCTACGATCCGACGCCGGCCAAGGACAGCCGGCTGAGCATGTTCGCCTGGCTGTTCCGCCGGCGCAGCAGCCCGCGCCACGCAGCCTGATCGAGGCAGCCTGATCGAGGCAGCCTGATCGAGGCAGCCCACCGGGCTCAGCGCCCGGCCATGGCCTTCGGGGCCGGCCCGGCCGCGAGGTCGGGCAGGAAGCGCCCGATGACCGCCATCACCGCGACACCAAGCGCCGCCACCAGCAGGGCGCCGGCGATGTCACCGGGGTAGTGCACCCCGACGTAGATGCGGGCCACCCCGATCCACAACCCCAGGACGAACATCAGCGCGCCCCAACGCACGGAGAGGAACAACGCGACCGCCAAGGCGATCCCGAACGCCGCGGTGGCGTGGTCGCTCGGGAACGACTGGTCCTTGGCATGCGAGATCAACGTGTGCGCCGAGGGATGGGTCACGAACGGCCTGGCCTCGGTGTGAACCTTCGCCGCGATCTGTGCGAACGCGAAGGTCAGCACCAGTCCGCCGAACGCCAACGCGACCGGACGGTAGTCCTTGTCTCGCAAGCGCTGTCCACACAGCAGCGCGAAGCCCGCGAACACCAGGAAAAGCAGGTCCTTGGCGGCGAATTTCATCAGGTCGTCGAGCCCGCTGTTGCCCGACCAGTCGTTGATCGTGCGGAAGAGGTGGTAATTCATCCGGCCGGGTCCCCGTCGCTGGTGATTCAATTTCGCGTCACCAGACGTTAGCGATCTCGAGGACAACAGCGGGCCAAAGCGCGCGATCGCGCGCCGAGCCGTTATGTAGGCCCACGGCGCACGGGCGCGGCTGCCCGGTTTTGTCGGATGTGCGACCTAGGCTGAATCGATGAAGCCGCCGTGCCCGAGCTCCGCCGGGAGGCCGTGATGGGGCGCCACGCCCGTGTGGGTGACGAACTTTCGGCCCATCGATCTTTGAGCGAACGGCCAATCCCCGCGCCCACGGAACATGCGTTCAATCCTGACCAAGGACCGCATCAACCGAGGAGTGACGACTTGACCGCGTTGCCCGCCACCTTGATCACCTCCCCGATGCCCAGTACTTATCTGTGGCCGGGGTGCGGCGTCACCCGTGCCCAGAACATGCCCGACGAGCCCTGGGTGGTCACCGTCGACGAGGAGTTCTCGCTCGAACCGGACGGTGCCCGCGAGCTGGCCGCCCAACTGCTGGCCGCCGCCGATCTGGCCGAGGCACTGCGCGCGGCCGCGGTCTGATCCGCCACCTGCGGAGTAGTTCCTCGGATGGCCGATCCGGCCGGTCCGGGCCGATACGCTGGACAAACGTCCAAACACCGGGTCGAAGGAGTCCTCGCGCGTGGGGTCGGAAGCGCTGACAGTGGTTCTGCCGTGCCTGAATGAGGCGGAGACCCTGGAGATCTGCATCCGCAAGGCGCAGAAATCGATTGCCGACCTCGGCATAGACGGCGAAGTCGTCGTCGCCGACAACGGCAGCACCGACGGTTCGCAGGACATCGCCCGGCGCTGCGGGGCCCGCGTGGTGGACGTCCCGATCCGCGGCTACGGGGCCGCGCTGCGGGCCGGTATCGAGGCCGCGACCTCGCCCTTCGTGATCATGGGCGACGCCGACGACAGCTACGCCCTGGACAACCTGGGCCCGTTCTACCAGTCGCTGCTCGAGGGCAACGACATCGTGATGGGCAACCGGTTCAAGGGCGGCATCGAGCCCGGGGCCATGCCCTGGCTGCACAAGTACATCGGCAACCCGGTCCTGTCCTACCTCGGTCGCAAGTTCTTCCGGGTGCCGATCGGCGACTTCCACTGCGGACTGCGCGGGTTCCGTCGCGAGCGCATCCTCAAGCTCGGCCTGCAGACCACCGGCATGGAGTTCGCCAGCGAGATGGTGGTCCGCTCCGCACAGCGCAAGTACAAGATCGCCGAGGTCCCGACCACCCTCAAGCCCGACGGCCGCTCGCGACCGCCCCACCTGCGCACCTGGCGCGACGGCTGGCGGCACCTGCGGTTCCTGCTGGCGTTCAGCCCGCGGTGGCTGTTCCTGTACCCGGCCTACGCGTTGATGCTGATCGGGGCGGTGGCCACGGTCGCGTTGCTGTTCGGCCCGGTGAAGATCGGCCATGTGACGTTCGAGACCCAGACGATGACAGTCGCGGCCACCTCGCTGATCATCGGCACGCAGATCGCCGCGCTGTCGCTGGTCGCCCGCTCGTACGCCACCCATCTGGGCCTGCAACCCCGAAGTCCAAAGCTGGAACGCGTGCTGGAACGGCTCACCCTGGAGTGGGGCCTGATCATCGGCGCGCTGCTCTCGCTGGCCGGCGTCGCCTTCTTCGTCGGCGCACTGCTGCACTGGCGGCACCACAGCTACGGTGAACTGGCGGCCCGCGACATGCGGGTCCCGCTGGCCGGGATGGTGCTGCTGGTGGCCGGGGTCCAGGTGGCGCTGGTCTCGTTCACGTTGAGTCTGACCCAGATCGGGGATCGCTGAAGTGTCCGAGGGCAAGCACCCGAAGTCGAACGAGGTCGAGTACGACACCGGGCTGCAGTCGTTCACGCTGGAGTCGCTGAACAGCGCGGTGAACTACCACGCCTGGGTCCGCGACCTGGTCCGGCCGTACCTGGGTGAGCACCCGATCGAGATCGGCCCCGGCCTCGGCGACTACGCCGCCGACTGGCTGACGGCCGGCCTGCCCAAGATCACGCTGTCCGAGATCGACCCGTCGCGGCGGGCGCTGCTGACCAACCGCTTCGGCGACGACTCCCGGGTCGAGGTCAGCGACATCGACGTGCTCTCCCCGGTCGACGCGCAGCACTCCGCGCTGCTGGCGATCAACGTGCTCGAGCACATCGAGGACCACGTCGGCGCGCTGCGCTCAGCGCACCGCCTGCTGCGGCCGGGCGGTGCGGTGGTCATGTTCGTCCCGGCGTTCCCGTTCGCGATGAGTCACTTCGACCTGCAGGTCGGCCACGTCCGGCGGTACCGCCTGCGCACACTGCGCGAGGCCTACGCGGCGGCCGGGCTGAGCGTGGAACGCATGCACCACGTCAACGCCCCCGGCCTACCGGCCTGGTTCGTCGGCATGCGCCTGCTGAAGATGACGCCGCAGGACGGTGCCACGGTGCGCCTGTGGGACAAGTACGTGGTCCCGAACGCGCGGAAACTCGAGGCGAAGCGGCACCCGCCGTTCGGTCAGTCGATCTTCGCCGTGGGCCGCGTGCCCGGGTCCGCCTGATCCGAGCTGCCCTCGCTCAGTCGCCCTTGGCCGGCTCGGTGCTCAGCGGCTGCGGCGCGCCCCAGGGCGCGTCGGCCATTGCGGCGGCCACGTCCGGCGGCGGCGGCACGCAGATCGTCCCCGGCGCATCGGTCCCGGCCGGCGCCTGGAAGGCGTACTGCCATGCGGCCAGGCCCCCGTCCGGCTCGGTGTTGTAGAAAAGCGTCCCGTCGGGCCTGGTGAGGAAGAACTGGACGAACCCGGAGCGGGACATCCCGGCCGAGAGCACCGCGTCGGGCAGCACGCTGCGGCGCTTCGTCGACGCCGGCCGGTTGAACGGGTCGCGCCTGTCGCCGTCGAGTGCGAAGTCGTCGACCTGGACCAGGCGCTTCGGGCCGCGCAGCAGGTTCACCTTGACGTTGAAGGTGACCAACCAGGTGATCCGCCACCGGTGGCCCACCTTCGAGCACGACTTGTGCATCAGGGTCGGCTGGCCGGCCGTGACCGTGACCTGCCCACCGGCCGTCTTCTGGGTGGAACCCATGGCGCCGACGACGCCGGCCCGTTGCTTGTTCCCGGGCAGCATCTGCGCACCGGCCGCGTTCGCCGTCGCTACCAGCACGACGGCGGCAGTCCCGGCAGCCAGCGCCGCGCGACGGCGGTCCCCGCAGGCCTGGAAGAACCGAGCCGCCGCCGACGGCCGGGACTCGGCCCGCCGCAGCGCCCCCTCCCGGATCACGCTGACGCCGAGAACCAGCGCTGCCGGCAGGAACAGCTGGGCGGGCAGCGCGTACCGGTAGTCGAACCCGGCGCCCAACGAGGGCATCAAGAGCGTGCCGAGCCCGCACAGCACGAACGCCCCGGCGAGGATTCCCTTGCGGGTGCGCCATCCGCTCAGTGCCCCCCAAGCCCCGATCAGGACGCCGAACAGCAGCAGCGGGCCGGGGGTGTACGCGAACCGCTGGTACCCGCGCAGCACCGAGGCCAGCTTGTGGCTCATCCGCGGCTGGATGACGTCGGACTCGAAACCCATCCGGGCCACGCCGATGTTCCACGGCGGCGGCGGGCCGAGGCGCGCGGGGAACTGCCAGGAGACCTCGGAGAAGTCGCGGGGTCCGGTGTGCCGGCCTGGTTCGAAGTAGTGCGCGAGCACCGAGACCACGTAGTGGGCGTAGTCGACCGGCTGGTTCTTGATGACGTCGCGGGCGAAGGTGCCGGCCACCTTGTCGTCGCGCAGGTTGATCGCCACGCCCCGGGCGGCCCCGGCGGCGCGCAGCTGCGCCTCGGTGGCGTCGGCGGGCAGAGTGCGCAGCGGGATGTCCGGCAGTCGCTGCATGAGCGAACCGGGCGACCACGTGTACTGGTTGCTGCCCGCGCGCTGGCCCAACGGGCCACTCGGGCACAGTGCCTGGTCGGTGGCCGGGAGCTTGTTGCACTTCGCGAACTGGGCGACCTCGCCGTAGAGCTCGCGGCCGCTGTAGCTGGTCCAGGCCAGCTGCCCGTAGTACGAGTGGAACATCAGCGCGTACCCGACCAGCGGCACCGCGAGGGCACCCGTGGTGGCGGCGATCGGCTTCCAGCCGCAGCGCATTAGCAGCATGACCACGATCGCGACCAGGGCGCAGGGCAACGCCACGGTCCGGGTCAGCGTGGCCAGCCCGAGAAGCACCCCGGCCAGTGCGTAGACCGGCAGCGGCCGGCGCTGCTTCAGCACCAGGTAGAGCCCACCGACCAGCAGGATCTCGAAGAGCGCCTCGCTGAGCACGACATGCTCGACGTCGATCTGGAAGGCGTCGAGCAGGACCGGCGCGGCAGCCAGCGCCGACCCGAGGTCGCCGACGCCGAACGACCGCACCAGGCGGTAGATCAGCACCCCGGTGGCCAGGCCCAGGGCGTGCTGCACGACCGGCACCGCAACCAGCAGGTGGCTGACCGACAGGCCCTTGAGGAAGATCGGGTAGATCAGCGGGTGCCAGAGGTTAGGGGTGAGGTTCTCCGAGTTCCACAGGTAGGAGAACGAGTCGCCGTTGAACTCCAGCGCCGGGTAGTAGGCGGCCAACGTGATCAGCCGCAGCAGCAGACCGAGCGCGAACATCCAGAAGATCGCCGGTGCGGTCCGCCGTAGGGCCATCACCTGCCCGAGCCGCGCACCGGCCGCGACGCCGCGGCCGCGGCGGTCTTCGGCGGTGCCGATCGGCGACGTGACCTGGCTGGTCGGAGCTTCCGGGTCCCCGGCCGGTTCGACGTCGACCTTCAGACCGGTGCCCACCGAGTCGAAGGCGACCGTGCCGGTGCGGTGCCGACCGGAGCCCGACTCGGCGGCGCGCGGTGCGCTGCCGTTCGAGTACGCGCCCTGGGACGGTCGAGCGAACAACCGCTTCAAGGTGCTTTTCTCCTAGATGCCGGGGCGGACCGCGGGTACGCGGTCCGCTCAGTTCGGCGCGAGTGCCCGACCGCTGCCCAGTCTTGCAGAGCGTACGTGCCCGAAAGCGCGCGATTCAGACAAGTCGGATTGTTCCTGCAGCTACCGCGTGTCCCGTCCGCACCAGCAGCACCGCGCCGTATCTGTCCCCCGCACTGTCCTGTCGCATGGGGGCAGGAGACGGTTGGGCGGCATACTTCTCGCGGCGCGGCCAGTCGGGCGGAAGGGAAGATCACCGGGTGTTCGACTGGCACGTCTTCGCGCCGCAGGGTTCGCTGCTCCTGCTCGCCGCGGTCCTGATGATCGTGGCCGAGCGGAAGCAGTGGCGGCCGTCGCTGCTGGTGGTGGTCGTGGTGGCCCTGGCCCTGCGCGGCGAGATGGCGCTGGTGTCCTACAACATCCAGCCGTACGACACGTTCCATTACTTCTTCGAGGTCGGCCGCCGGGTACTCGCCCACCAGGACCTGTTGAACCACAAGAACGACAACCCCTCGTTGCCCGGGGCGATGGTTTCCAGCGGCTGGAGCTATCTGCCGGTCTACGCCTGGCCGCTGGGCGGGATGTACTGGATCGCCAAGCACGGCATCCTGCCCTGGTACCTGGCCTCGAAACTGGCCCCCATCGGGGCGGACACCGTGGTCGCGGTGCTGGTCGGGAAGCTCACCCACCCGGAGAACAACCCGGCCCTGCGCCGCTTCCAGTACGCCTGCAACCCGGCCGCGATCCTGATCTCGAGCGTGCACGGTCAGGTCGAGCCGTTCTGCCTGATGTTCGCCGCCGCGGCCGCGCTGGCCCTGCGCCGGCAGCGACCCGTGGCCGCCGGGATCCTGCTCGGCCTGGCGATCGGCAGCAAGACCTGGCCCGCGCTGTTCCTGCCCGCGCTGCTGCTGGGCGCGGACTCCGCCCGGGCGCGGATCAAGATCACGGTCGGCGCGGTCGCGGTCCCGGTGCTGTTGTTCGTCACGATGCCGATCACGACCGGCGCCGCCTGGTCGAGCCTCGGCAGCGACGCGAGGGTCATGGAGGGCTACCGCTCGATCACCGGCACCTGGGGCTGGACCGCGGTACTGGACAAGATCCGGGGCATCGCCCCGGACCCGCTGTTCGGCCAGAAGCTCAGCCCCGAGCAGCACCGGGTCGGCACAATGCTGATGCTGCTGGCCGTGGTCGTCGTGCTCTGGCGCTGGCGCTCGGCGGACTCGGTGACGTTGATGGCCTGCCTCGGGTCGGCCTTCCTGGTGGTCACCTCCGGCTTCGGCGCGCAGTACCTGGTGTGGCCGATGCCCTTCCAGACCGCCCGCCCGAACCGCTGGACCGTCCCGTTCCATCTGGTCGCCGGCGCGTACGCCGGGTTCGGGTACCTGGTGCTCAGCCAGTCCGGCCGGCTGTACACGGACTATGCGAGCTCGTGGTACGTCGGATCGGCAGCGGTGATCGCGGTGCTGATCGGGTGCATGGCCGCGACCCAGCCGGGACCGCGGCGGACCCGGCCTTCCCGGGCGGCCCATCGCCTCGTCCCCGCGGCCCCCCACGGGCAGAGTTGAAACCGGAGTGACGACCTTCGCCGCGTCAGGCCGCCGCGTCCGTTCCAACTCGGCCCGGGAGTGGCGTGGGGGTGGGACGGTGAGCGGCGAGGCGGTGGCCGAGCCGCTGGCTCGGCGCCTCGATCACCAGGTAGGTCACGCTGCCCAGCGCCAGGACGGCCGTCACGAACAACAGGAACACGCCAATCTGGTGCGACGGCGCTGCGTGCGCCCCGCCGTACTTGCGCAACTGCCGCGCGAACACCGCGCCGAGGACCGGGTGCACCAGGTAGGTCGAGTAGCTGATCCGCCCCACCCACTGCAGGGGCGTCGGGAAGTGTGCCTGCCGTAGCACGAAGCCGGCGCCGAACACCGCGACGGCCAGCGCCAAGGAGCACACGTACTGCCGGTTGCCGTCGAACGTCCCGGCGTGCGGGCCGGGGTGGAGCATGCCGATCAACGCCGACCCGACGGCGCAGCCGAGCACCGCGACGGCGGCGGCGCCGGCTTTCCAGGCCTTGATCTGGCCACGCTCGGCCCGGTACACGGCGGTGCCCAGGAACATGTACGCCGGGATGAGCAGGCTCTGCCACGGCCACAGCCGGCTGTTCAGCGCCAGCAGCGCCAACGCGGTCGCGCCGAGCAGGACCCCGGCGGGGAGGGCGAGCAGTCGCCGCCGACTGGTCGCCCCGGCGACTCCGACCAGGAGGATCGCCGCGGCCGCCGCCGAGGCCTTCGTCATCCCCAGTCGGTCGGTGATCACCAGCATCGGCAGCGTCTGCCCGAGCACCAGCGCGGCAAGTCCGAACAGCACCGCGACCTGGGCGCTGAACCGATGCAGGCCGGCCACGAACAGGCACGTCACCAGCAGGTAGAACGCCATCTCGTAGGACAGCGACCACATCACGTTGATCGAGTTGTAGACCCCGAGCAGATCCTGGAGCATCGTCCCGTGGCCGAGCAGCGCGGCCGCGGGGTGCGAGTGGATCACCCGGTCGTGGGAGTTGTACCAACCCTCGTACCGGAACACGATGACGGTCACGTAGACGCAGATCCACAACGGGTACAGCCGGAAGATGCGGCTGATCCAGAAGCCGCGGACGTTGCCCTTGCGTTCCAGGGACGCCGGGATGATGTAGCCGCTGACGGCGAAGAACAGGAAGACTCCGGCGTCGCCGGCGCTCACCCAGGTGTTGGTGAAGTCCCGGACGTGCGGCATCGCCACGTAGCCGACGTGCTCGTAGACGACCAGCAGGGCCGCCACACCACGCAGGACGTCCAGCCAAGCCAGCCGCGACTCGGATCGGGTTCCGCGCCGCCCGGCGGCACCGGCCCGGCGGCGCAGCAGGGCGCCAAGCCGGGCTTGCAACACCGCTCGATGCTACCTTTCGCGGCTGGTCGAGCCGGTTCCCACGGGCTCGGCGTCGAGTGTTGCCGGCGGTTGCGAAGAACGTCTGAACAGCCCCATGACGCGCCGGAAGTTGGTCGGCGGCAGCCGCAGCAGGACGAAGCTGACCAGCAGCAGGATCAGGCACGAGACGATCCCGTCGAGCCAGTAGTGGTTGGCGGTGCCGACCACCACGATCGCGGTGATCGTCGGGTGCAGCAGCACCAGCCAGCGCCACTTGCCGCGGCAGGTCGCGATCACGCCGGCGGCGACCATCACTGCCCAGGTCACGTGCAGGCTCGGCATCGCCCCGAACTGGTTGATCAGTTGGGCGTGCGCGGAATCCGTGCTGTAGACGGTGGGTCCGTACTTCGCGCCGGTGTCGATGAACCCATAGCCGTCGAGCATCCGGGGTGGCGCGAGCGGGAAGAACAGTTCGATGAGCAGGCCCAGGCCGGTCGCGAACACCATCACCCGGCGGATGGGCGGGTACTGCTGCGGTCGCCGCAGGAACGCCCACAGCAGGAACGCCCCGGTCGCCGGGAAGTGCACGAACGCGTAGTAGGTGTTGGCGAACCGGATCAGCGCGTGGCTGGTCAGCAACGCGTGCTGCTCCGACAGCTCGTTGGGCAGGTGCAGCCAGCGCTCGAGGTCCCAGACGCGATGCGCGTTGCGGTACGCCGACGCGGTGTCGCCCGACCGCAGCATCCGGCCGCCCTTGTAGACGGCACAGAGCACGGCCAGCGCGCCCAACTCGCGGCCGTAGCGGTTCAGGACCAGCGTGCGCCCTCGCTGCAGTGCCACCGAACCAGCTTGCGCCAAGGCGGGGCACCTCCTCCGAACGCGAACAACGGGTCGTCGTCCCGGCCAGGCGGACTCGACGAGATTAAACCGAACTCCCGATTGGTCCCACATTCGCGGTGACCAAGAACGCAACTTGGTGTCGGGTCGGCCATGATTTGGGCCACCGCGCTCGGGATGGGTGAGAAATACCCGCTCAGCGTGTGCGGTCCGCAGCCCGAACCGGAACGACACCGTGGCGGGTACCGCCGCGCAGGTTGCCGAACCGTTTGGCCACGCCCCACACGGTGACCCGCCAGATCGCCTCGAGGACGATCGCGCCGCTCATCTTGCTCACGCCCAGCTCGCGCTCGACGAACGTGATCGGCACCTCGACGACCTTGCAGCCACGGGAGACCGCGCGCCAGGCCAGGTCGATCTGGAAGCAGTAGCCCTGGCTGTGGACGTCGAGCAGGTCGAGGTCCTCCAGCGTGGCGCGCCGGAACGCCCGGAACCCGCCGGTCACGTCGCGCAGTTCGACGCCCAGTGCGATCCGCGCGTAGGTCGTGCCGGCGCGGGAGATCAGCTTGCGGTGCTTCGGCCAGTTCACGACGGCCCCGCCGGGCACCCAGCGCGAGCCCAGGACCAGGTCGGCATCGGACAGCCCGGCCAACAGCGCGGGCAGGTCCTCCGGGCGGTGCGAGCCGTCGGCGTCCATCTCGACGAGGACGTCGTAGACGCGGTCCATGCCCCAGGCGAAGCCGGCCAGGTAGGCGGCGCCGAGCCCGGACTTGCTCTCGCGGTGCATGACGTGGACCCGCGGGTCGCCGGCGGCCAGGCCGTCGGCGATCTCGCCCGTGCCGTCCGGCGAGCCGTCGTCGACCACGAGCACGTGGACTTCGGGCAGCACGGCGAAGACGCGTGTCACCAGCCGGGCCAGGTTCTCGGCCTCGTCGTACGTGGGCACGATCACCAGGACCCGATCGGTTGAACCCCTCACCTGCCCATCGAGCATCCCGGGCTCCCGTCGACGCCTCATGCCGGCTCTTCAAGATAGACGAACGGTGCGGCCGCCCGGTTCGCCGAGCCGCCGTGTTGCGATCCCCTCACCCACTTCTCATGGCGCGTGGGGCTTTCCGGGTCAACTGGTGATGTCCGCCCCGCCGAGCCGGGCCCAGGCCGCGGTGCCGAACAGGGCGACGTAGCCGACCTGCAGCCACAGCCACGAGCCGAGGGTGTGCCAGTCGACCTGCGCCCGCAGGATCTCGCCGAACCCCGTCCAGTAGTGCGTGAACAGGAAGTCGCGCAGTGAGCCAAGTTGCGGGATCTGGTCGAGCACCGCGGAGACGACCGCGGCGCCCACCGTCGCGGCCATCGCGGCAATCGGCACCTCGGTCAGCGTCGAGATGAACAGGCCGACGGCCAGGAAGCCGGTCAGCGTCAGGATCACGTACCCGGTGACCTCGACGACCCGCAGCAGGCCTTCGTGCAGCGGGATCGTGTCGCCGGACAGCAGGGTCACCGGGTGCAGCCCGAAGAACGCGCCGCCGGCGACCAGACCGACAACAGCGACGATCGAGACCGCCACCGCCGTGTAGGCCAGTACGCCGACGGCCTTGGCGATCAGCAGCCGGGTCCGGCTGACCGGGACCGTGAGCAGGTACCGCAACGTTCCGCTGCCGGCCTCCCCGGCGATCGAGTCGCCGGCCACCACCCCGACCAGCAGCGGCAGCAGCAACGGCAACGTGATCGTCAGCGCGGTGAAGACCAGGAACACCCCGTTCTCGGTGACCTGGTTCATGAAGTCCGGCCCGCCGCCGCGGCGGTCGTGGTGGTTGAGCCGGACCGCGAGGCCGATCGCCAACGGTGCCGCCGCAAGCAGCGCCAGCAACGCCAGGTTGCGGCGGCGCCGGAAAACCATGCCGATCTCGCTGAGAACCAGTCGGCGCATCGCCCCGCGCTGTCGGCGCACGGTCAGGAACGCGCGCGCGGTCAGCTCAACCTGCGACATCGAAGCCCTCCCCGGTCAGGCCGACGAAGAAGTCCTCGAGGCGGGGCCGGGCGATCTGCAGCCCGGTGAACGGCACCCCGCTCATCACCAGAGCCGGCGCGACCTCCTCGGCGACGTTCTCCGGCAGCACGCCGTGGACGACGCCCTCCTCGGTGCGCACCTCGCGCACCCCGAGGCGGAGCAGCGCCGCGGCCGTGCCGGACGCATCGGTTGTGGTGACGGTGACCGCGCGGTCCGCGCCGCCCAACACCTCGGCCAACGTGCCCTGCCGCAGCAGTCGACCGGCGCTCATGATCCCGACGTGGGTGGCCACCTGCTCGATCTCGGTGAGCAGGTGGCTGGAGATCAGCACGGTCATCCCGTCCGCGGCCACCGCGCGGACCAACTGCCGGATCTCCCGGGTGCCCTGCGGGTCCAGCCCGTTGGTCGGCTCGTCGAGCACCAGCAGGTCGCGCGGGGCCAACAGCGCGGCCGCGATCCCGAGCCGCTGCTTCATGCCCAACGAGTACTGCCGGTAGCGCTTGCGTTCGGCCGCCCGCAGCCCGACCCGCTCCAGCGCGGCGGTGATCCGCTCGTCGCGGGTGCGCGGGTCGGCGGTCGCGTCGCAGGCGTCCAGCCGACGCAGGTTCGCCAGCCCGGACAGGTACGGGTGGAAGGCCGGGCCCTCGACCAGCGACCCGACCCGGGCCAACGCGCTCGCTCCCCCGCGCGGCATCCGCCGCCCGAGCAGGTCCACGGTCCCGGCGGTCGGGGTGACCAGCCCGAGCAGCATCCGGATCGTCGTGGTCTTGCCGGATCCGTTCGGGCCGAGGAAGCCGTACACCGCGCCGGCCGGGACCCGCAGGTCGATGTCGTTCACGGCGATCTGCTTGCCGAACCGCTTGGTCAGGCCCTCGGTGCGGATCGCCCAGCGGACACCGGGCTCCCCCGGTCGTACCCGGGCCGCCGTTTCCAGGATCACCGAACTCATCGCTTCGTCCCCCCGGACGCTCGTCGCTTCCCGGCCGTCACTTCGCCGCCGCGGACCGCACCACGGCGGGCGGCACGGCGCCGACGAATGCCCGACCGTCCGGCGTGATCAGCAGACTGAACAGGTCCGTGGTGAGCAGCCGCCCCTCGGGGACGACGGTCGCCGCGCTGTCCAACCAACCGAGCATCGAGGTGTGCCGCGAACCGGGCGCGCCGCCCGGCGTGGTGCCCGGGTTAAGGTCGCTCGACGGGAACTCGACCACGGTGCCCCAGCCCGAGCCGATGGTCTGCGGCTTGGCCGAGGAATCCGCGGCGCCGTCGGTCGAGGAGTCACCCGAGGACCCTCCGGAGGCCGGGTCGGTGGTATCGCCACTGCCCCCGCGCCCCGTGCTCTGCGTGACGGTGGCGCCCGGCGGCGCGGTGAACCGGAACTCCGCGGCGGCCGGGGTGGTGAGGCTGACGTAAGTGAAGCCGAGGCTCCACGCCGGCGCCGAACCGGCCCCGAAGACCTGGACCCGCAGCGGGATGTGGTCGGCCGCGTCGACGTCGATCCGGACGCTGCGGATCAACGTGTCGGTGGTCCGCGGGGTCAGCGTGAGCCGGTAGGTCGGCCGCCCGGCGACCCGCCCGGTGCCGGCGACGGCCACCGCGGTCGTCGGGTCGAGATTCGAGAGCAGCCGCGCGGCCGCCGCCTGCGGGGTGAGGTCGGCCGGGGCCGAGCCGCCATCGCCTGACCCGTCCGGCGCCGGCAGCACCCGGTGGGTCGCGGTGTTCGTCGAGCTGTCGTAGGTCCACAGGTCGGTGCCGCTGTGGACCAGGTCGGTCTCGGCCATGTCGTCGAGCAGCGCCAGGCGTTGACGGTCCGGGCCGTCGACCCAGAGCTTCATCGTATGCGTCCCGGTCAGCAGCGCCGCGCCGCCGGAGGTCGCGCCGGCCAGCCGGTCGGGCAAGGACGGCAGGCCCAGGGCCGAGTTGAGTTGCAGCGTCCCGGACAGCGCACCGACCGAGGCCGTGCGCACCCCGGCGATCAGGTCCGCGGCGGTGACGGTCGGCAGGCTCGGGTCCGGGGTCGAGGCGAACGCGTGCGGGACGGTGGCAGCGGCCAGGATCACCACCGCGACAGCCCCGGGCACCATCCAACGATTGACAGGCCTCATTCGCCAACACCTCCGCAACGGTTGCTCTGCCAGCATGACTCACGGTGGATGTGAGCGACATGGGCCCGTGGCTACTCCAAGGAACCAAACCGGGCATGCTTCGCCGTCGGCTGCGGTAGGTGCTTCGAATTGCTCGCCGACGTCCGGTCCGGGGACATTTCGCCGTTTTGATCCTTTCTTACCTATCTGATCGTCTCTATCTTCCGCACCGGGGTGTGGACTAGCCTTACCAACCGGACGGTCGGGCAGTTCTGCCCATGAACCGACCGCAGTCAGGAGCACGACATGAGCCAACGCCGAGCCGTCCGCCGGTCTCTTTCCACGGCGATGCTCGTCGGCGCGGCCGTGGCCGCGCTGACGGCCTGCGGCGGGGGTACGCCGGCAGCTGTCGACGCGAGCGAACCGCGCCCGATGGCGCAGGCGGTCACCGACGTCGAGCCGGCCGCCGACACCGCGGCCACCAGCGACTCGGTCCTCGTCGAGTGCGGGATGGCGCAGCTGACCCCGCGGGTCGACGCCGGCGACCCGGTGCTGGACCGCGGCCGGAACTTCTACCAACGACTGGCGGCCACCCAACAGGTCGCGCCGGCGGTGCAGAGCGTCTACGGCGCGGACGTCGACCAACTCAACAGCGACCAGCGGCACGAGGTGCTGCTGCTGCTGTCCAGCCTCAACCAGTGCCCCGGGGTCACCCAGGAGCTGCAGGCGTCGGTGCTCGAGGCCTTCGACGAACTGGCCCCGGAGCAGGTCACCGTGCCGACCGACACGAGCGACCCGGACCAGACCTCCCTCGAGCAGATGCAGCAGTCCCAGCAGGCGATCGACGACTCTGCGCAGCGGCAGACCGAGGACTCCGCCGAGGCGGTCGACGAGCAGATCCGCTCGGACAACGCCGTCTCCGACGACTTCGACTCCGACGGCGACTGGTCCGGCCACGGCTGGTGGTACCGGCCCTGCTGGACCCACCCGAGCACGGTGCGCACCGACTGGAACCAATGGGGCCAGGACCGCCGTGACGGCATCTGGTGGGGGTGGAGCGGCAGCAGTTGGCTGCGGTTCGGGGTCGGCCGCCCGGTCGGCCTGCCGATGACCGGGCACCACGCCGCCGACCCGAGCACCACGCGCTCCTGGATCCCGCCGTGGCGCGGGACCCCGGTGACCCCGACCACCGTGCACGGCAGTACGACCGGCACCGGCGCGACCACGGGCACCTGGCGGGGGACGGACCCGGCCCCGCCCGGCACGTTCAACTCGCCGAACCCGCCGGCCGGCACGTTCACCGCACCGGACCCGGCCCATCATGGCGGCGCGTACTTCGACCCGAACCAGCCGCGGTCCCGCGCCCCGGGCACGGGCCCCGACGACCACACGTTCCACCCGCCGGGCACGACCTACGACGCCGGGCCCGGACCGGAGCCGGGCATCGACCGCACGCACTCCGACAGGTCCGCGGACGCCCCGACGGCGACGAACCCGACCGGGACCACGACGAACCACTTCGGGTCCGGGACGCCGAATCACTTCGACTCGGGGCAGAACTTCCACCCGTCCCAGCCGTCGAACCAGTTCCACCAGCCGACGACCACCACGAACCAGCAGCAGTTCCAACAGCATTCCCAACCCGCTCCCGCGCCCGCGCCGGCTCCGCATCCGGTCGCGCCGGCGCCGGGCGGAGCGCCCGGAGGTGCCTGGCACCACTGAGGTGAGACCGAACTGAGGTCGCGGGTGAAAATTGTCCGTTCGGATGATCCGGGTCCACCCGTTCGAACCCCCTGCGCCGACACCCCCGATCCGTCGAACCCGACATGGGGTTCGCTGGGCGCGGGCACAGGGCGACGCGGTTGGCCGCGTTCGCCCTGACCGCCCTGGCCGGCACCGGACTGTTCGCCTCAGCCGTGGTCTCCGACTCCACCCTGGCGCTGATCCCCTCGACCCAGGCACCCGGCCCGAACGACGACGCGGGCCCGTGCAACGACGAGGGCGCGGTCGGCGAATCCTCGATCCCGCTGGCCTCCTACCGGTTCCAGTGCGTGTCCGGCGAGTGGCTGCTGACCTCGATGGACTCGTCCGGTTCGGGCGAGCCGGACGGCGCGACCACGACCGACTCCGCCGGCAACACGTTCAAGTCGTTGGACGGCGTGTGGGTGCCGCAAGGCGTCCCGCACATCCCGGCCATCAAGGTCGTCGAGTCCTGACCCGGCGGGCTCAGGGCGCCGAACCCGGGAGCGCGATCAAGCAGCCGACCGGTGCGGGCAGCCCGGGTGACCCGCCGCCGGACCCCGACCCGTTCGTCGTTTCCCCGGCGTGGCGCCGCGCCCAGGACGGATAGCTGTCTGACGCTGCGTCAGTTGTCACGCAGGTCAGGCCGGAGCCGTCCAGCTTGATGACCCAGATGGCGTCGGTACCGCCGCGGCTGTCGCCGGCGAATGCAATTCGTGTCCCGTCCGGGGAGAACGCCGGGACGTGGTCGAAGCCGGCGTCGTCGGTGACCCGGCGCTGGTCGCTGCCGTCGGCGTTCATCACGAAGATCGCCGCCGTGCCGTCGCGGTTGCTGCTGAACGCGATCCGGCTACCGTCCGGGGAGTAGCTCGGGTCGGTGTCGAACGCCGGATCCGTGGTCAGCCGGGTCAGGTGCGAGCCGTCCACCTCGACCCGCCAGATGTCGGCGTTCTCGCCGCGTTCGTCGTTGCGGATGCTGGTGAAGGCGATGTGGCGGCCGTCCGGGGAGAACGTCGGGTGGTAGTCCGGCGCGAACTCGTCGTTCTGGGTCAGCCGGCGTTGGCCGCGGCCGTCCGCGTCCATGATCCACAGATCGGTGTGGCCGATCTCCAGTCGGGCGAACACGATCCGCCGCCCGTCCGGCGACCAGGTCGGGAAGCTGTCGGCAAGCGTGCCGTCGGTCAACCGGTGCTGGCCGGTGCCGTCCGCGTTCATCACCCAGATCTGGTCGACGCTCTCGCGGTGGCTGGTGAATGCGATCCGCGTCGCGTCCGGCGACACGGCCGGTTGTCCGTCGGGATGGGCATTGGTGAGTCGGACCGGCGCCGAGCCGTCCGGGTTCATCGCCCAGATCTCCGAGCCGGACTTCGCCTCGCTCGCGAACACGATCCGGCCGTCGGACGCGACAGCGGCACCGGCCGGGGTCGGCAGTGCCACCGCGATCAGGACGCAGGCCGCTGCCCAACCCCGTCGACGGCATGCGGTCACCCCTGCAGGGTGCCACGTCGCGCGGGATCTCAGGCGGCGTGGCCCAGGTACCGCGCGAACAAGTCCTCCCCGTCCAGCTCACCGGGCTCACCGGAGAACACGATCCGGCCCTTCTGCAGCAGGTAGACGTAGTCGGCCATGGCCAGGGCCTTGGTCACGTACTGCTCGACCAGCAGCAGGCTGGCGCCGTCGGCCGCCAACCGGCGCAGGAACTCGAAGATCTCGTCGACGACGATCGGGGCCAGGCCCATGCTGACCTCGTCGAGCAGCACCGTCGAGGGCGACTGCACGTAGGCCTTCGCCAGCGCGAGCATCTGCTGCTCACCACCGGACATCGTCCCGGCGACCTGGTTCAGCCGACGACCCAGCACCGGGAACGCCGCGGCCGCGGCCGCCACCGCCGCCTTCTCCTGCCCCCGTTTCGCCTGCACGACCAAGTTCTCCCGCACTGTCAGCGACGGGAACACCCCACGCCCCTCGGGTACGTGGCACACCCCGCGCTCGACGACCCGGTGCGGCGGCCACCCGGTTACATCGACCCCGTCGACGACCATCCGGCCGGACTCCGGCACCAGCAGACCGGCGGCCACCCGCAGCAACGTGGTCTTGCCCGCGCCGTTGGCACCCAGCAGCGCGACCACTGCCCCGCTCGGTACGACCAGATTCACGTCGTGCAGTACCCGGGTCGCGCCGTACCCCGCAGACAACTCCCGCAGTTCGAGCACCGACGAACTCCAATCCTCAGCGGCAGATGGCCTTTGACCCCTGCGGTGCGGTCCAGCCTTTCTGGGTGAGCAGCTCGAAGAACACGCAACCGTTGCTCTTCGCCAGTCCGCCGGAGTTGAACGTCAGCGGGCCGCTGAGTCCGTCCAGTGTGTCGTTGTGAATCTTGTGCAAGCCGTCCAGCACCATGGCCGGGGTCAGCGTGTCCGACACCCCGGCCGCGCCGAGCTTGCCGACCGCCGCCTCAAGCAGCTTTGCGGCAGCCCACATCTGAACCGACGAACCGCTCGGCTCCTCGCCCGGCGCGTACTTGACCAAGGCGTCCTGGTAGGCCTTGAGGCCCGGCGTCGAGCTTTCGGTCCATGGCGCGTTCCCGCTGGCGGTGCCCAGGTTGAACTCGCGCAACGTCGGATCCTTCGCCTGTCCGGGCGAGAGCGTGCCGCCGATGCCGGTCAGCAACGGTTGGTAGCCGATCGCCTTGCAGGACCGGGCCACCCGTGCCATCGCGGTGCCGTCCATGCCGAGCGCCAACTGGTCCGCGCCGGCGCTCTTCGCGCTCTGGCACTGCGCGGTGAAGTCGGTCTGGGTCAACGAGATCGCCGAGGTGTAGACGATCTGCGCATTCGCAACCTTCGCCAGCGCAGGGGCCTGCTGGTTGAGGTAGGTGCAGGCCTTGACCTCCACGCAGTAGAGCAGGCCCACCTTGGTCTTCCCGAGGCCGACGGCCTGCTTGAGGAGCCCGACCACCTGGTCGTCGACACTCGCGCCCTGGGGGAACAGGTACTCGCTGCTGCCGTACCACTCGGGTGCGATCACGTCGCCGCCGACGGCCGGCACCTTCGCGGTCTCCACACCTTGTTTGAACCCGGCCATGCTGAAGTCGTCGTGCCCACCGATGAAGGCGACCACGTGGTCGTCGTGGGCGAACTGCGCGATCAGCGCGGACGCGCGGGCCGGGTCGCCCCCGTCGTCGCCGAAGAACAACTGGACCGGGTGGCAGGCCAACCCGCCGCGGGCGTTGATGTCCTTGGCCCACACGGCCACCGAGGTCCGTCCGCCGGACCAGGCCGGGCCGGTCACGCCGGAGAACGTGCCGACCTGCCCGACGGCGACCGGGGTACCGGCCTTGGTGCACGCCGGGCCGGCCGCGGCGGGCTTCGCCGCTGCCGCTGCACCCGCCTCCGGCTTGGTCGCGGCTGCCGCGGCCTTGGCCGGGCCGGCCGCTGTGGTGGTCGACGTGCTTGCCGGCGCTGCCCCCGGCTTTGTGCTCGTGGTGCCGGTCGAGACGGGGGCCGTCCCGGTGGCGCCGGCCGGAGCCGCCGCGCCGGCCTGCGCCGGGGCCGCCGCAGAGCCGGCTGCCGGTGCGCCCGCAGCCGCGCCCGCCTGCGCGGCGGCGCGGACCTGGTTCAGTGCGGTGGGAGCCAGGGTGGCCGGGCCACCGCCGGCCGCGGAGGCGATCTCGGAGTCCGAGATGCGAGGACCGCAAGCGGTCAGCAGCAGTCCGGTGCACAGGAGCACCGACAATCGACGCACGTGAATCCTCATCGGCTGGCTCCCAGCGGGCTGACGGGTTTACGAGCGGCCGCGACCCGGGCCGCCGTGGTGCCACGCAGTCGCCACCGAACCGTCTGCGCCCAATGGTGCAAGGGAAGTTCCGGCCGGGTGGCCGCGAACGTCGCGGCGAGGATCGCCGAGGCACCGAACGCGATCTGGAAGCCGTCGTCGGCGCCGGAGTGGTACGCCGGCAGGACGTAGACCAGCACCGGCCCGACAATCGCGCCGCTGATCGTCGACCGACCGGCCGCCGCCAGCACCGCCAGCAGCACCAGCGACGAGACGAAGTTGAACCCGGTGCCGCCCACCGACCCGAACTCGCCCGCGTAGAGCGCGCCGCTGATCCCGGCCAGGAACGCCGAGATGCAGAACACCAGCACACGGGTGACATTCGCCGAGGCACCCAGCGTGGCCAACGCGGTCGGCGAGTCGCCCAGGCTGCGCAGCAACCGGCCCAGGCGGGTGCGTTCAATGGCCAGGATCAGCACGACCCCGACGACCGCGAACGCCAGCAGCAGGTAGTAGTACCGAGTATCGGACTGGAACGCCGAGGGCCGGTGGGTCTTCAGGTCGGAAAGACCGAACATCCAGCTCTTCGTGTAGCAGAACTGCGCGATGAAGATGCCGAACCCGAGCGTGGCCAGGCCGAGGAACAGGCCGGACAGGCGGATCGCCGGGATCGCGACCACCGCCCCGACCGGGATTGCCACCAGCCCGCCCCAGAGCACCGCGACTCCCCACGGCACCCCGGCCCCCTCGGCGTGGGCGAACGCTGCCGCCCCGACCGCGGCCAGCGCGACGTGACACAGCGACACCTGGCCGGAGGTGTGCACCAGCAGGCCGAGGGAAAGGAACAGCAGCACCTGGCTCAGCGCCGAGATCCACACCGGCAACCGCGACCCGACGACGTGCGGGATCAGCAGCGCCACGCCCAGGACCACGACGCCGCCGCCGAGCCGGGCAGCCGGTGGCAGGTGCGCCGCGGCCACGGTGCGGGCCCGCACCCCGGCGCCGAGGTCGCCGAGGCGGCGTCGGCCGAGCAGCAGCAGCGCGAAGAACAGGACCAGGAACGGGACGTTGAAGTCCAGGCCCTGCAACCACTCATGGGTGGAGGTCTCCTTGGAGACCAGCTTCTGGCCGACGCCGATCGCGATGCCGCCCGCATAGGCCAACGGCAGGCTGCGGAAGGCCCCGAGGGCAGCGGCACCGAAGGCCTGCACGACCAGCAGCGAGAGCAGGGTGACGTCGAGTTCCTGCTGCTGCGAGGCGAGCAGCACGCCGGACGCGGCGGCGAAGACCGACCCGATGATCCAGGCCTGCCGCCGGACCCGGGTCGGTGCCGTGCCGGCGGTGTCCAGCAGCGCGGGGTCGTCGACGACCGCCCGCATCAACGTGCCCAGCCGGGACCGTTCGACCAGCAGGTACAGCCCGAGGGCGGCCACCGACACCGCCACGAAGATGATCACCGAGTCCTGCGCGACCGCGACCCCGGAGATCCGGAACGCGCGCCCGCGCGGCAGGAACGCGCCGAACAGCCGGAAATCCGAGCCGTAGATCCAGGTCACCAGGGCCCGGATCAGCAGCAGCAGACCGATCGTCCCGACGATCTGGTAGGCCACCGGCACCCGCGCCAACCGCCGCGCCATCAGCTCCAGGCCCAGGCCGAGCGCTGCCCCGAACACCCCGACCGCGAGCAGGGCCGCGAACGGCCAGGGCATCCCGTGCTCGTCGCGCAGTTCGTAGAACACGTACGCGGCACCGGCGCCGATCGCTCCGTGGCCGAAGTTGAAGATCCCGGAGGTGCGGTAGGTCAGCACCAACCCCATCGCGGCCAGGCCGTAGATCGAGCCGTAGACGACGCCGAAGACGAGGTACGGGACGTATTCATGCACGGCGGCCGGCCTCCGCAGGCAGGCAGACACCGCACGGGAGCCGGCCGTCGGCCTCGTGATCCGCGATCGGGCCGAAGGCCACGTCCTTGCCGGTCAGCAGCAAGCAGTCCGGACGGTGGTAGCGGCGGGTCCCGGGGAGCACCGCGAACCCACTCGGCGGATCCACCTCGACCCGCACCACCCGCGGCCGCGCCGCGAGTTCGGCGCGCTTGCGGCGCCGCACCTCGGCGACGACCGGCGCGCGCAGCAGCGCGATCCGGCGCATGCCCACCAGCAGCCAGCCGGCCATCACGAACCCGGTGAGGATCAGCGCGGCGATCGCCAGCCCCAGCCAACCCCGTTGGTCGTCCAGGGCGGCCTTGCCACCCGCGCCCGCCCAGCCGACGGTGATCCCGGTGACGCCGAGCACCAGCAGGACCGCGAGCACCACCAGGCCCGATCGGCCCCACGGCTCGGCCCCGTCGTGCGGAGCGCGCCGCAGGTTGGCCCGGCGCCGGCGCTCGGCCGCCGCGCCTGGAATAGCGACAGAGGTCATCGACGGGCGCCCGACGGGGCCCCGATCGGTTCGCCGGCCGTGTGCTCCAACCAGTCCCGCATGCCACGCAGTTCCCGCCACTGGTCACGCAGGTCCGCCGACAGCCAGACCATGCCGCCCAGGCCGAGCAAAAACACCCCGCCGAGGCCCTCGGAGATCAGGTACGGCATCTGCTTGGCCACGAATCCGGTGTCGCTGACGTGGTACCAACCGAAGATCAGCAGGACCACGCCGGCGACGGTCGCGCCGACCCCGAGCACCCGGTCCCACTGGGCTCGCAGCACAACGACCAGGTCCCTCATCGCACACCTCCGAAGCGCAGCAGGACGGTGCAACCGAAGGCGCCGATTCCGACCACCGCGACCAGCCAGTACAGGCCGCTCAGGTCGCCGGATTTCGGCGGCGCGGGCCGGGAGACCGCCACCTCTGCCAGGTCGATCGTGGGGGCCGCCGGTGCGGCGGCGACCGGGACGACGGCCGGGGCCGGAGCCACCGGGGGGGTCGCGGCCGACGCGATCGGAGCGGTCGCGATGCCCGGGGCGGCCGGTGCGGCGGCGTCGACCGCCGGCGTGGCGGCCGGCGTGCCCGGCAGCGCGATGCCGACTCCGACGGCGGCCGGGGCCGCGGCGGCCTGGTAGGTGATCTCGGCCTTCACCAGGCCGAGCGCCAACATGACCGGCGTCTCGCCGGAGAAGCCGCCCGGCGTGCCCGGGGGCGGGCCGGGCAACGTGGCGCGAATCTGCAGGCCGGCCCCGACGATGCCGTCGCTGGTCTGCTTGGCCTGCTCGTAGGTGGTCGGGTAGCCGGCCTGGGTGAGTGCCTGCTCGACCTGTTCGGCTGGGACCTCGGTCTCGTTGGCAGGCTGGCCCGGGGCAATGATGCGGAACTTCCCGTCGACCAGGCTGATCGCCGGCGCGGAGACCTTCTGGCCGGCCTGGTTGGAGCCGGGCGGGGGCGGCACGGTGAACGTCAGGCCGCGGGCGGCCAGGCTGCTGAAGGACAGCACGGACGAGCGGGTCAGCGCGCCGGACGCGTCTCGGGCAGCGGTGGCGGTGGCGTGCAGGCCGCTGATCGTCAGGTCGTCGCCGAGCCGGAACACGTCGGCGTCGGTGACCGCGGAGGCGTCCACCGTGTCCGCGTCGCGCAGCACCCGGGCGACCGACGTCGAACCGATGCTCGCTGAACCGCCGGTGGCGGTGGCTTGGGTGAGCGTCTTCGCGCTCTCGGCGTGCAGTTCGATGCCCGGATAACTGAGCTTGGCCGGGGCGTCACCGAGGCTCGTCGAGACGACGAACGGGTAGCCGGGCAGCGGTAGTCCCGTACTGCCGGCCGTAACCCCCGGCAGGCCCGCGATGTCCTGACCCGGCCACGGGAACGCGGCCAACGCGTCGGACTGCTGCAAGGAGTTCTGGGTCGCGGACGCCAGCGGCCCTTGCGCCTGCGGGGAGATGTTCAGCGGGATCGACTGGTTGGTCAGGATCAACCGCAGCCCGCCGGCCTCCGCGGTACCGGTGTAGCTCGCATCGGCTGAGGCCTGGCCGCTCAGCACCAATCCGCCGCCGACGAGGAGCGCGGCGGCAGTACCCAGCGCCAGGGCCCGATGGACAGGTGACATGCCACTGAACTATGCGGGACCGCCGGCCTTAAGGAAAGGGTGCCGTATACCAAATTGTCCGAGTTGACGCGCCGTTCCATCAGCCGAATCACAGCCGACATATTCCGCCTGCCGGCCCCGTCAGACGTCCGCCGCAGGCCCGGGTTCGGCGCTCCGGGCGCTGTGGTCGACCGGGTGCGGCGAGTTCGACTCCACCAGGCGCGCCAGCGTGATGACATCGATGAGCACGCCCTGGTCAGTGATGGTGCGGACGGTCATCGTGGACTCCCCGCCCGGGGCGCCGGGGACCACCTCGACCTCGAGCAAGGCGTAGCCCTCGTACCGGGCCTGCGACCAGTCCACGGTCTCCGGCTCCCGGCCGCCGCCGGAGGTCGTCAGCGTCGTGTGGATGACCTCGCCGTTGTCCGGGCCGGGCCACCCGGGGTAGCGGTCGGTCTCGCCCGGCTGCCAGCCGCCCGACGGCCGTCCGCCGGTGCCGGCGCAGATGTAGGTCGTGCCGTGCTCGACCGGGTGGACTGTCGACCCGGTAGGGGCGTCGGTGGTGCTGCGGCCACCGCGGATCGGGTTCGTCCGCTCCCAGGCGTGGTTGTGCCCCTGGACGGCCAGGTCGACGGAGTAGCGCTCGAACAACGGCGCCAGCGCGGTTCGGACGCCCTCGTCGGAGGCCGGGCCGGCCAGCGTCGCGTAGGCGCAGTGGTGGAAGAACACCACGATGAACTCGACGGCCTTGTCGGCCCGCATCGCGGCCAGGGTGTCGCGGACCCAGTCGGTCTGGGCGCCCTGGCTGTAGCCGTGGTTGGCCATGCTCTCCGAGCACAGGTCGTTGCTGTCGACGCTGAGGAATCCGACGTTGCCGTAGCGGAACGAGTAGACCGACGGGCAACCACTCGGCCCGTTGGTCGGCAGGTCCAGGCGCGCCCGGTGGCCGCCGTAGCCGTGAGTGGCCCCGGCGCCCTGGTTGTCGTCGTAGAGCGCCTCGACGTCGTGGTTTCCGGTGGCGAACATCCACGGCGTGGTGGCGGCGCTGCGTTCGACGGCCGTGAAGTAGCGCGTCCAGGTCAGCGGGTCGAAGTTCTCGAAGCCGGTGTCCGGCGGCCCGAGCGGCCCGTTGTTGCGAACCGGTCCGCCGCGGCCGGTGGCCGCGTAACAGATGTCGCCGGCCAGCAGGTGGAACGCCGGTTCCCGGTCGACGATCAGGTCGGTCAGCGCGGCGGCCGGGCGGTCCGCGCGGCGTTGGCCGGGCCAGTAGAAGTCGTCGGACGGTCCCCACGGCGGGCCTGGTCCGTCATCGACGCCGTGGTCGCCGAAAGCGGTGAACGTGAACGACCCGCGGCCGGCCGGGGCGGTGCGGAATACCGCGTCCGGGCTGGTGATCCCGTCGCCGAGCCGGAAGCGGTAGTGGTAGCGCTGCCCTGGTCGCAGGTCCGTGGCCAGGCCGTGGAGGAACCACTGCTCCGCGGCGCGGATCGACCCGCCCTCCTGCGGGACCAGGCTGACGAGGTGGCGGATCTCGGCGACCAGGGTCTGTCCGTAGTCGGTGTCGAGGCCGACGTCGACCAGCACCCGTCGGGGCGGAGGGGCGGTCAACTCCGCGGCCATGGCCATCGAGCTGCCCGGGTCGTTCCCGAAGGAGACCCGGCGGCCGAGGAACGTCAGTGGGCCGCTGATGGGCGTCGGCGAGAAGCTCGGGGTCGGGCTCGGCGTCGGCCCGGACGTGGGCAGGTATCGGACCGCCCCGGCCGGTCGGCCGCCGTCGAGCGCGAAGGCCAGCCCCAGACCGGCCAGCGCCCCGGCCGCGCCCCGCAGGGCGGCCCGCCTGGTGACCACCCGGCTGCGCAGGAACTGCGCGATCCACTCGTGCTGCTCGGCAACGCTGAGGTTGGCAGCCAACTCCGGCGGGACGCCGACGTCCGGTGTAGAGCCGGGCGGATTCGGTGGGCGTCTGCGCCACCGATCGGAGTTCCCGAGACCGACCACGACCGCTCCTGGGCGGCGTCCGGGACCTCTCGCGCCGCTGACGTGACTAGGACCGGGCCGCGGCGATTCGCGACTTTCGGCCGGTTACGTCCGGATGTTACCGAGCGCACTGCTTTCACAACTGCGCAATCGAGAAACCCGGCCGAGCGTGTCTCGGCGGACGCCGGACGATCGGGACGCACCTGCTCGACCGTCCGTCGGAGCACGACCTGGCCCGGGAGACGACTTCGGCCGTCCCGCCGCTCAGGTCGGCCGCGCACCGGAATCGACACCGTCAAGACTTACGGCGCGGCGATCGGCTCGAGAAAGGCGGGAATCGGCCGACACGATCCGGCCCCCGATCTGTGAATTTCGCCACCCGACCACCGACCGTCGCGCGGACCGCGTTCGAAAGGCCCGAAAAGCCGAAGTCAGCGCGGTGGGGACAACATTCCGTACCGTATGGTCTTTGCATTCCATACGGTACGCACCGTGACGAGGTGCCGGATTTTCCGCACACTTCGTGAATGCTCCACGAAAATGGTGACCTGGGGTCCGCCGACCACAAAGCCCTCGCCCCGGCGCTTCGGCCCGATCAGGCGGGGGCTGTCGTCACGGAACTGCACACCGCCGCCGTGGCCACTTCCCGGTCCAGGCGGAAATCACTCGACCGAACCGGCGTGTGGGAACAACACACCTCGCCGGCGCATCCGACCCGCGACGAGTTGGCCGCCCTCGCCCGGACCCTCGAGTCGGACCTCGAACGTCTGGTGGCCTCGGCGGCGGACGCGGTCAGCGCGCACGTCGAGGCCTACCGCGCCGAGGACAACCCCGGGTCCACGGCTGCGCTGCTGGACCAGTGCCGGGAGGTACTGGCCGTCCTGACCCAGTGCCTGCTCCAGGACCGGGTCCCGCAACCGCAGGACTTCACTGCCACCGGCGCCCTCGCACTGGTGCTGGTGACCAACGGCGTCGGGTTGGCCGAGTTCCTGAAGTCCCTGCGGTTGGCCCAGATCAACCTCTGGAACCGGTTCGTCCCGCTGCTGGCCGACGCCTCGCCCGCGGCGTTGTCGCGCGCGGTCTACCTGCTGATGCAGACGATCGAGGTGGCCAGTTCGTGCGGGGCCGAGGCCCACCTCGAGGCCGAGCAGTTCCGGACGGTCGACCGCGACCGGTTGCGCGCCGATCTGGTCGACGACCTGCTGATGGGTCGCCCGCCGGTGCTCGGGCCGCGCCGCGCCATCCTCGAGGCAGGCGGCCTGCGCGACGACGCACCATTCGTCGTCTGCGCACTGGATCTCGGCGGTCCGACCGACGACCCCGGCGCACTGGGCAACTTGCGCGACTCGATGCGCGCGGTGCTGGGTCGGGCAGCCGGCGGCCTGGTGGTGGCCCGGGCCTCCGACGTGGTCGGCGTCTTCCCGGCACTCGACGGTGGCGCGGCGGTCGGTGAACGGATTCACCTGCTGCATCAGGAGATCGGCCGCACCGGGACCACGGTTTGCGTCGGCATCAGCACCGTCCGGGTCGGTTGGGCCGGCGCGCCGTCCGCCTACCGGGAGGCCGTCTCGGCGCGCGACGGCCTGGGCCCGGCCGGTGGTGTCTGCCAGGTCTCGACGATGTCCGCGATGGACTACCTGGCCCTGACCGAGGACGACACCGCCCGACGGCTGATCGATCCCCGCATCCGCGACTTCGTCGAGGACGAACTGGCTTCCGGCGGACAACTGCTGCAGACGCTCGAGGCCTACGCGGCAGGCCACCTGAACTCCCGGTCGGCCGCGGAACGACTCGGCGTGCACCCCAACACGGCGTACTACCGGCTGGACCGGATCGCCGAGCGCACCGGCCGGGACCTGCGCAGCTTTCCCGCCGTGCTGGACCTGCTGCTCGCGATCCGGCTGTTGCGCGGCCGCCGGGCCGCGACCTGGGACAAGCCGTCCCGTTCGTTGTTGCCCACAACGGCTTCTGTGGCGGCGCACTAAGGCTTTGGGCGTTCCCAAAGGCACGATTTTCACGTTGACGGACATTTCGCTTGCCGTCACCGCATCCATCCCTTGGGCAGCCGGCGCCGGAGCCTCGTTCGGCGCACGCCTCGCTGCCCAACATTTAAGGAGTTGCCCAGTGCATCGCTGGAATCATCGCGTCGTGAAGGCCGTCCCGGTCGTCGCGGCTGCCGCTCTCGTCCTTGCTGCCTGTGGCAGCAGCGGCAGTTCTAACTCCGTGGCTCAGTCGCCGGCCGCCCCGCCCGCCGACGCCGCCGCTCCGGCTGCTGCCGCCCCGGCCGCCGCCGCTCCGGCTGCCGCCGCTGCTCCAGCTGCCGTCGCTGCTCCGGCTGCCGCCTCGAGCACCACGACCGCTGCCGCCCCGGCCGCCTCCACCACGAAGGCTGCCCCGGCCGCGAAGTCGACCACCAAGGCCACCAAGGCCGCCAGCAAGCCCAACGCCGCTGCTCCCGCTGCTGCGTCGGACTCCGCCAACAACGGCGGCACGCAGGTCAAGTCGACCGAGTCCGCCTCGGGCAAGGCCACGAACCAGAAGATCTACGACTCCAAGCAAGGCGCGACCGACGTCGGTGTCACCAAGGACACGATCCGCCTCGGTTCGGTCAACATGCACGGCATGGCGCTGGGCAACGTCCTGGTGACCCCGCAGGTCCACGGTGACCTCGCGGCGATGCAGGCCATCAACGACCGGGGCGGCATCCTGGGCCGTCGCATGTCGATGACCGACTGCGACGACGGCCCCGGTGAGGTCGCGCGGGCCAAGGGCTGCATCAAGAAGCTGGTCGGTCAGGACCAGGTCTTCGGTCTGATCACCGGTGTGGACTGGGCGACCGCCTCGATCCACGACGACCTGAAGCAGTACCACCTGCCGTACTTCGGTGCCTGGGCCTACTCCCAGACCGAGTGGCAGGATCCGTTCATGTTCCCGACGCACATGTCGATGGTCCACGAGGCCATGGCCAACGCGCACTGGGCCGTGAACGTCATCAAGCCGAAAACTTACGGCCTGGTCTGCCTGACCAGCCCGGAGATGCAGTTGGCTTGCAACGGCGTGCAGCAGATCATGGACGCCTCCGGCGCGAAGATGGTCAAGCGCGCCGACGTGTCGATCTCGGAGACCTCGATGAGCGCCTACGTCCTGGCGATGCGGGCGGCCGCCCCGGAGCACATCATCCACTACGTGATCAACCCGGCCACGATGGCGAAGTTCATGGTCGAGGCTGCCCAGCAGGGCTACTACCCGCCCAAGGGCATCTCCGGCAACCACCTCGCCGCTGAGGTCCTCGGGTCCCTGTTCGGTCAGTGGCCGATCAACCGCTACTGGACCAACACGACCTACAAGCTGTGGGGCCCGGAGTTCATGGCCACCATGAACAAGTACGCCCGGTTCAACCGCGGCACCAACCACCACATCGTGCAGGCCGGCTACGCGGCTGTGAACATCTTCGCCCAGGCCGCCAAGGCCGTCGGTCCGAACCTGACCCGCGACCGGATCATGTCCGAGCTCGGCAACGGCACCGTCTGGCAGGCCGACGCCTCGCTGGACCAGCGCTTCGCCTACGTCTCCTCCGAGCGTGGCGGCGACGACTGGAACCACGAGTACGGCCAGGGCCGCGAGTTCATCTACAAGTACACCAGCACCAACACCGTCTCGAACCCCGACGGCTCCCCGTCCGGCTTCACCCCCGACGACCAGCAGTTCGTGATCCACACCTGGAAGTGAGTCTCCGGCGATAACTACTGGGGCGGGCGCGCGAGCGCCCGCCCCAGTTTTTTGACACCCAGTCAGATATCGTGCGGCAGAGCGTTTCGAGATCTCAGCACGCATTGGCGGAGTCGACGGCCTCGCCGCGGCACCGCAGGTCCAGACCGCAGGCGGAGTCCAGGAACGCCAGCACCGGCCGGACCAGGTCGGCCTCCTCCGCGGGGCGTTCGAGATGCTCCAGGCCGAGCATCAGCGCCACGAGCTGACGGGCCGTCAGTGAGACCAGTTCCGCGCCGTCGACGAGCGAGGACAGGGTCGCGACGGTCAGCGAGAGCACCAAGCGATCGATGCGCTCCTGGGAGGCCGCGACGACCGCGTTGCTGCGCGACCAGGCCCGGATCGAGACCTCCGCCTCGTGCGGCATCGCCGCCCACTGCCTGATGCCGGAGCAGATCCGGACCTTGGGGTCGGGCTCGGAGGCCAGCGCCAAGAAGAGATTGTTCAGAACGGTCTCGCGATAGGCGACGAACGCCTCGACGAAATGATCGATCCCCCGGAAGTGGTAGTAGAACGAACCTTTGGTGATCTGCATTCGGTCACACAGTTGCGCAGTCGTCAACGACTCCGACCCGAGTTCGGCGAGGATCTCCATCGCCACGCCGAAATAATCCTCGGCGGTGATCGTGCGCTCGGCCGACTTGCGTCGGCCGGAAGACCGTTTCGGTGCCGGCTTCGGCACGAATTCCGTCGGGTACCAGCCCGTCGCGAGTTGTTCGGTCATCGACCGAACCCACGGTTCGCGCGATTCCCCGCGGACACCTGCAGGATTGTTCTCATCCGGCATCCCAGCTTTCGACACGCCGCTCCGACCCGATGGCCTGCGCTCCGCACGCCGTCGTGCGCAGGCTGCTCATACGCCCCGAGAACGACGATATCACTTGGGCGGTACGACACCGTACTGTCGCGGAGGTCCCGACCCTCGGGGTTGACCGCGTCGGCCCGGCGCCCAGTCGCCGGCTAAGCTCACCAGCCGTGACGCGCTTCCTGGTGGCCTCGAACTTCCGCTGGGACGAGTACCCAGGCCTGCGCCCGGGCCGGATCTACAGGGGTGCCGGTGACGTCGGCCGGTCGCCACTGGGCGAAACCCACCTGGTCGCGGGCCCCGACGCCGCCGAGACCATCTGCGGCCTCCCCCGCGCCTCGTTCCCGCACGATTTCCCGGAGTCGGCCGACTCGGCCGTGTCGCAGCCGTGCCCGACTTGCGGGGCCGCAGCGTCGTGAGGCCGCGAGGGCCGGCCGTGGCGGGTGCGGTCATCGTGCTGCTCGCCGGGTGCGGTCCGGCGTCATCGCCGACCGCGACCGCCTCCCCCACAGCGACCCCCGCGACCGCCGCGGACGTGTTCGTCGCTCAGCACGACGGGGGTGCCGGCATCTTCGGCCTGGGTGGCACCAGGCTGTCGCTGTTCGACGAGGCGACCGGGAAATTCCTGCGCGACGTCGAGGCGGCTCCCGGTCCGGTCAACATGCTGCGAGCCCACTTCGCCGGGTACTCCCGGTCGCGGGACGGCTTCGTCTACGCCCTGGTGCACGGCCCGTCGGACAAGCGGAACACCGAGCAGCACTCCTGCGGCGGAACGGTTCTCGACCACGACGTCGCGACCGGGCGGACCCGGCCGTTGTTCAGCGTCGGGGACGACGTGAACCTGACCTGCCCGGTCGAAAGCCCGGACGGTACGCAGCTCGCCTATCAACTCGGACCGTGCTCGCAGAGCGCGGCCGAGATCAGCGGACCGGCAGGCCGGAGCCGGGTCGTGGTGCGCGACCTGGCCACCGGACGAGAGCGGAAGATCTCGGTCCCGGGCACCTCGGCTCGGAGCCCGCAGTGGCGTCCCGATGGGCAGGCGCTGGTGTTCCTGGTCGGACCCAATTACGCGGTGGGATTCAACGGATCGAAACAGGCCACGTACGGCCCGAGCGGCTTCCTGGTCGTGCCGGCGACGGCTCGCGGAGCCCAGCCGGCCGTGGCGGTGCAGTACTCGCCGGATCGGGCCTGCGGCATCGACCAGGCGGTGTTCACCGGTTCCGCCGTTCAACTCCTGCTGGACTGCCGCGCGGAGGACCCGCTGTTGAAGAAGGCGCACGCGGAGGGGATCGGCGGGCAGCCGTCCAGCTATCCGGAGCGGCTCCTCCAGTTGGTCGGCTCCGGTCCGCGAGTGGCCTGGACCGCTGACACCGGCTTGTGCCCGGTCTTCATCCGAGCGGGTCACGACGCCGCGGGCCGACTGCTCGTCACCGGCGAGAACTGCGGGGCGGACGTGCCGGCCAACCGGGGCAACAACAATCCGGTGCAGATCTGGGCGGGCCGAGAGGTGGCCCGCTTCGATCGCTGCGGCGGCGACCCGGGCGTGTTCGGAGCCACGTGAAAATGCCTGCCGGCCGCGGGTTTCGCGCTTTCGACCGAACCGCGCTCGCGGCCCTGCTCATCAGCGCCGCGGTGTTCGGGCTGCTGCTGGCGGCGGTCGAGGCGGGCTGGGGCGGGCGAGGGTCGGTGGATGCTCGCGTCGACTCCGCCGCCCACCGGTTCGTGCTGTCCCACCCCGCGGTGCTCGATGCCGCGCGGACGCTGACTCGGCTGGGAGCGCCGACTGTGGTGACCGTCGTGACCCTGGTCGCGGCCGCTGTGCTCGTTGTGCTCGGGCGCTGTCGGACGGCGTTGTTCGTCGGGGCAGTGCGAATCGCGACCCAACTCGCCGACTCGGCAGTCAAGGACCTGGTCGCCCGACCACGCCCCAAGTTCGCCCATCCGGTCGACCACGCGAGCGGCTGGAGCTTCCCGTCCGGTCACGCCGCCGGAGCGGCCTCGGTCTACCTGCCGCTGGCCGTCGTCGCCTGCGCGCTGTGGGCGGCCCGGTCCGTCCGGGTGGTTGCCTGGTCGCTCGCGGTGCCGGCATGTCTTGCCGTGGCGAGCAGTCGGGTGCTGCTCGGCGTCCATCACCCGTCCGATGTCATCGCTGGACTGGCGCTGGGCGTCGCGTTGACCGCAGCCGCGACGCCGCTCCTGGGCGGCGGACTCCAAGTCTGCGCACAGCGCCGCTGAACAGGTCCTTAGTAGGCGAGAACGCAAGATTGGCACCGGATCTGAACGCAACGGCGGCCCAGGCGGTCGACCGGTCTCGGAGGCGCACGTGACGGCAGGGCGTGGAATTGCGGTTCGGGAGCACGGCCACCGGCGGGTCTCGGTGGTGACCAGGACGACGGCGCTGTTGTCGGCCGCCGCAGCGGGCCTACTCGGAATGGTGTTCGCCGGCCAGGCGCCTGCGTCGACGAGCACCGGAGCCGACGTCGGGAACGCCGTCGCCCCCGCGGAAACCGGGTCGGCGCAACCGGACACCACCCCGTCGCAGGACACCTCGACCCCGGCCGACGTCCAGCCGGCCGATTCGGGGTCCGCCACGACCGACTCGTCCGCCGCAGCACCGACCAGGTCGGCGCCCCGGCACGTTACCCCCCGCACGGTGGTCAGCACTCCGCCGAAGCCGGTGGTGCGGGCGCCGGTCACGCCGCCCGCGCCGGTCGCCGCACCCGTCACCCACCGCACCCACGTCCGCTCGGGCGGCTCGTGACCGGGCCCGGCCGTCGGCTCCCCTAACGTTGCTGCCATGGAGATCCCGGCGGGCGCGGGCACCTTCGACGGGGTGCGCGTGCTGGTGGTCGAGGACGACGCCTCGATCGCCGCTCAGTTGGTTCGCGGGCTGACCCGGGCCGGGTGTCGGGTGACCGCCGTGGAGACCGGCGGCAAGGCGCTGGCAGCCGACCCCACGGACCTGGTGATCCTCGATCTGGGCCTGCCCGACATGGACGGCACCGAGGTCTGCAGGCGGCTGCGCGCGACCGGGGACGTGCCGATCATTGTGGTGACCGCACGTTCCGACGAGCGCGACAAGGTCACCGCCCTGGATCTCGGCGCGGACGACTACCTCGCCAAGCCCTTCGGGTTCGCCGAACTGACGGCCCGCATGCGGGCGGTGCTGCGCCGGTCCCGGGCCCGGGTCGATCAACCCGTGCAGCACGGATCGCTGCGGGTGGACCTGGCCGCGCACCGGGTCGAGGTCGACGGCGTGGAGATCTCCCTTACCGCCAAGGAGTTCGGGATCCTGGCCTGCCTGGCCGCCGAGCCCGGGAGGGCCGTGAGCCGGGAGGAGATCTTCGCCGCGGTCTGGGACGAGCACTGGTACGGCCCGACCCGGGTGCTGGACGTGCACATGGTCTCTCTGCGCCGCAAACTCGGCGACCCGGCGCTGATCGAGACCGTCTACGGCGTCGGATTCCGGCTGGGCCCGCCGTGACCCGCCGCATCATCGCCGGGTTCCTGCTGGTGCTCTCCGCCTTGCTGCTGATGCTGGTCGTCCCGCTCGGGATCGTGCTGTCCCGGCAGGAGGACGAGAACTTCGACGCCGGAGTGCAGTCCACCGCCCGAGCGTTGGCATCGGCCTCCGAGGAACATCTCGGCGACTTCGGCGATACCACCGACCAGGGGCCGCTGAACCTGAAGGTCAGCGCCGCGGACGGGGTCGTCGTGCTCGACCCGGCCGGGAACGTCGTGGCGCGAGCCGGTCGGGCGGTGCCCACCGCGGCGATCCAGACCGCGAACTCGGGCGCCGCCCCGCGGATCTCCGGGTACATCACGGTCCGCGCGCAGGTGGCCTCGGCCACCGGCCAGGACCTGGGCAGCGTGGTGCTGATCCGCGACGATGCCAACCTGTGGTCCCGCCTGCACCGACTCTGGGCGGTGTTGGCCGGCGCCGGGGTGGCCGCGCTGGCAGTCGGTGCGGTGGTTGCCGTCGCCCTGGCCCGCTGGATCCAACGTCCGTTGCAGGCCTTGCGCGCCGGCGCCGAACGGATCGGGGAAGGTCGCCTGGACACCCGGATCGGCACGGTCCCCGGCCCACCGGAGCTGCGGGCGTTGACCGCCGCCTTCGACGACATGACTCAACGCATCGCCGGACTGCTGGATGCGCAACAGGTCATGACCACGGACGTGTCGCACCAGTTGCGGACGCCGCTGTCGGCGCTGCGGTTACGCCTGGAGCTGTTGGCCCAGGACGTCCCGGCGCACCTCACCGACGACCTGCGCGACTGTCTTGCCGAGGTGGCCCGGCTGAACCGGCTCGTCGACGGGCTGCTGGCGGTGGCTCGGGCCGAGGCGGTGGTGGCCACCCGGGAGCCCGTCGACCTGGCCGACGTGGCCGCCGAGCGGGTTCAGGCCTGGGCACCGGTGGCGGCCGAGCGTGGGGTCACGTTGCGCTGCGAGCAGGTCCCGGCCCGGACGCTGCTGACGACGGGCCACCTGGAACAGGTGCTCGACAACCTGATCGCCAACGCGTTGGACGCGTTGGCCGCGGGTGGCTCGGTGCTGGTCGGCGTGCGGTGCGACGGCGAGCGGGTACTGCTGTCGGTGGTCGACGACGGTCCCGGCATGTCGGCAGAGCACCGCGCCCGAGCTTTCGACCGCTTCTCCGGCGAGACCGCCCGACCCGGTCACAGTGGGCTGGGGTTGGCGATCGTGGGGCGGTTGGTCGGCGTCGACCGGGGCCAGATCAACCTGGTGGAGACCCCGGGCGGCGGCCTGACGGCACTGCTCAGCTTCCCCGCCTCGCACGTTCCTGACGGACCGTCACGGCCGGCGTTGCTCCGGCCGGCCTAGGAGACACGCCCTAGCCTCGAAATTGCAGGTCGGCGGGTGTTGGGCGGCGGGTGAGACACGGAAGTGCCTGTCCGGCAAGGGAAGATCGGGATTCCTGAGGTCCTGATGTTCCCTGGCGGAAGGCACTCCGTAGGTGAAGGTTATCCCGGCCC